>JAEWJV010000309.1 GCA_023386395.1 Bacteroidota bacterium | reverse complement strand
TTTATATACTGTGTAAACTCCTGTCCAAGGATTTTCTTTTTATCGCCTTTCAATACATTAGCGCCGGTTATTAAACCCAGCAAATTGCCGGAAGCATCAACATTGCCATTAAAATAAAAATTATTCTTTTTTGTATTGGCCTGTGCCAGCGAGTTATAATTAAAATTATAAATGCTGCCAATAATAAACTGCTTCTCCACGCTGCGCCGTACAGTAAGGTTTGTATCGATAAGCGCTTTAAAACTATCGGTAAAGTTTGCAGGCTTAACTGCGTTTATATTAATCAGCGTAAACTCGTGCTCGTTTTTAATATTATCCTTCCAAACGTAGCCATATGTTCCGCCTATAGACCGGAGCGTATATTGCGTGGTACGGTTATAAAATTTATAGCTGGCGCCAAACTTAGTTTGCGGAACATAGGCGCTGCTGGTATTTAACCTGAATGGCGCTATGATGCGTGGCACAAATAAATTCGCTTCAAGGCCATAGCTTAAAGTGTTTACATCGTAGCCGGAAGATATTTGTGTTTGAAATCCAAAATTAGCTGCAATGGTAAGCAGTTCTGCACCCTTAAATAAATTGCGGTGCCGCCAGTTGGTTGAAAACTCACCGCCGGTTGCATTATTGGATTTTGTAAGCCCGGATACTTCAAAGCGTATTGACTTGGTATTGGTAGGCGTTAAATAATAAAAGGCATTTAATTTTTGCACGCTGTCTCTCGCCGGCTCAAAACGCACTTTTACAAACTTGTATATGCCTAATGTTATAAGGCGGTTCAGGCTTAAATTATGATCGGTGCGGTTATACAATTCGCCGGGTTTAAACACAAGCGTCCTGCTGAATATTTTAGGATTGTATTTGTGATTGGGATCAACAATACGGTAACCTTCAAACAATTTTGCTTTTCGCCGCGCCGTATCTGAGTTTATATCATAATCTGCAAAAACATAAACATTATTAATATAGTATGGGAGCCTGGCGTTTGAAGGCGTTTCAGGCTTTATCCTCAAATCAATATCCACTTTATGATTGCCGATTGTTGAATCGGCTTTGGCCAATAAATAATCCGGGTTGAAATAATAAAAACCTTTATCTTTTAAACGGGCGTCAACGCGTGTGCGTTCATCTTTTATCACATCAAGGCTGTAAGGATTATCTGGCCTCAGCAACACATATTTTTTGCCCACCGCATACCGCTGAATATTTTTGGCAAGAATGCTTGAATCGTTAGGGTAGGAGACATTGTTGATCCTGTATTGCGTATCAACCAATGCTGTATAAGTTACGAATAACTTTTTGTTTTTTACAGATGTATCTATAACAACAGAATCCCTGAAGAAGCCTTCGTTTTCCAAATGGCTTTGCAACACCAGCCTGTTTTTTTCGAGCGCTGAATTGGAAGCCAGTACCGGCGGTTCGCCAACTTTATATTTCAACCAATATATAAGCCCCTTTGGTTTTTTCGGTTCTTTAAACATGTTGAAAACCGTAAGCTTAAACCGTGCGCCTAAAATGGTAGAATTAGGTTCGGGGCGCACCAGCGAATTCATTTCGCTCTCCAGCTCTTTTCTTTTTTTGGAAGGGATTTTATCTGTTGATTTTATTTTTTCTTTTGAACCCACAAAAAGGTTCTGGCCGGGGGCAAGGTTTTTGGTATTGCTGCATGAAGCAAACAATAAAACCAGGCTGGCAAAAACTGCAAGGTGTTTAAAATGGATGCTATGTATTTTTTTCAAATTCATTAGTGCTCCTGTTATAAAAACAGTTAAGGTGTATTGGTTGGATTTTGATATTGAGACGCCTGTTTTATTTCCTGCTGCCTTCTTTTTTCCCTTTGCTGCTTTGTAATTCTTTTGTTTTTCTTTCTTATTAGTTTTGCTTCTTTCCTGCCAGTAAATATTTCGCTGAATTTATTATAGTCATACGTAAGAATAAAGCTCATGCCGGTCTCAACCACCTGTCCGTCTATCTGGTTTTCGTATTGGTTTAACCGGTAAACACGTATCATATAACGGCCATCTTTCGTAAGCTGGTAATCAACCGAAACATCGCCAGCCGGGTTTACTGTATTCTGGTTAGGGTTGCTCGGGCCTTCCAATTGGAAATTGCTACCCACATTTACACGCAGCCTGTCATTCAATAATTTTTTTGATACCGTTACATTAAGGTCTGTTTTATTTTGCGCAGTGCCGCTTGAATAATCAGCGCCTGATTCCACGCCAAAGTTCACATCAACACCTTTTATCAAACTGCCTGCAAGATTATTTAACTGTTCTGTTAAAATGCGGCTGGCGCTTGCCCTTAATTCCCCTTCAACACCGGTGCCTCCGGCAGAGCTTACAAATGGATTTTCCTGTATAAACCTGCCCAGCAACAAAAGTGCAAACACCTGCTTGTTCAACTCGCCTTCATCATTACGCACCTGCTGTAGCTTATCTGAAACATCGCTCCATTGGGCGGCTGTTCTTTCAGGCAATACTATATCGAAAGTTATTACGGGTTTTAATAATTCGCCTGTCATGTGCAATAAAACCTGGAAGGGCAGTTTTTCTTTATACCGCGTTATTTCAGCAGTTGAATTACCAGAAACAGACGATTGCATTAAATCAATAGAAGGTGTGTTGATATCATATACAGCCGTTACATCAATATTAGCTGCGGTGGGGTCGCCCGTCCAGGTAATAGTGCTTCCTTTCTGAATAAGAAACTGTCTTTTTAAAACGCTTAGTGATAAATTATAAGAGCCGCTTTCCAGTTCGTAAGCGCCGGTTAAAGTGGTTTTACCGCTTCTGTCAACACCACCATTTAAATTGGCCCTTCCTTTCAATGTTAATGCATCGCCATTTCTTTCATCGATTACCACGGTAAATTTTGCGGAGCTGTCTATTTCAATATTGGCATCAACCGATATGCCGGTGAGTTTGGCTATGGCAGCAGAATCAATCACCACTTCTGCTGTATCTGCGGGGTTATCTTTATCTATAAAAACAACCACGCCTTCTCTTGATTGTACTTCCGGGTCTGATTGCGGCAGAACAAAAACAAAATCAGTGACCTTATTCACCCTCAGGTCGCCGTTTACTGTTGGCGCTGTTAAATCGCCCTTTATATCTGCGGCTGCATCAATATTCAGTTTGCCATATATAATGCGGTCAGTGGCCTGTGGTGCATCCACTACCGTGAAATCATCGGCGTTTAAGGTGAGGTTAAAGGTGAAGCTTTTATAATCTTTGGTAAGAATATCGCCATCAATGGTGGCTTTATTGCCTGACGAATCAACGAGGTCAAAATTATTAAAATGAATGCCACGGGAATTGACGCGGATAACATCTTTGGGAATAGTAAACCTTTCTCCTGAAATAGTGGGAACGAATGAAGCATTTGCAAAATTCAACCTGCCATCTATGTTGGGCGCCGAAGTTGTGCCCTTAATGGCAACTTTACCTCTTAAAGAACCTTTTATATCATCTAACTGGCCTGCGGCGAAACCTTTTATCATAGCCAGGTTTAAATTATTCATTGCCAGGTTTAAATCCATCCTGCCTTCACCGGTATAATACAAACCGGTTAAACGAACATCGTTGCCATTGCCGGTAATCGCCACATCTGCGTTGTATGCGTTAGCCGTTTTATTATCAACTTTTATGGCAAGGTTGCCGATCGTATCTGTTTTATAAGCAAGGTTATTTATGGTTAAGTCTGAAGTAAATACCATATCCTTTGTGGGATTGGTGATTTCTGCAGTGCCGTTAATAGTGCCTGATGCCAGCAAAGAATCCTGGTGGGCGATTTTGGTAATGGTAGCTATTTCAAAATTTTTCAGGTCAATTTTTATGGGCGCAAGCGGCGAAGGCGATGTGCTGTTTATCAATAAAGACTGGTTACCCTGGCTGATAGAAAAATTATTTACAACAATACCTGATGAATCGTATTGAATAGAATTGTTAGTGCCAACATTCCACTTGTCGCCATCTAAAATAAGATCAGGTTTTAAACTCACCCTGAAACCGCTGTCAACCTGGTTTAATAAAGCGCCCAGCGCATACTGTGTTTTATTTTTTGAATTGTTGGAATTAATATCCACGTCCAGCTGGTTATTGGCAATCTTTGCATTTACTGCAGTTTTATATAACTGCGTTGAACCGGCTTTAATGCCATTGACAGAAAGGTTTGCATTAAAAGTGTCTGCTGCAGATTGCGCGTTTATATTTAAGCTGTCAATTTGATTTGTACCGAAAATTATGCGCTGGCTTTTTGCTGTTAAACCTAAATCGTTTTGTGCTGAATTAAGGTGCGCATTCACAGCAATGGAGTCACTGCCTTTTAAATCGGGTATTAACTGCAGCACCAAACCCTGCGGGCGAACAGTGGCGTCAAACGTCCAGTTTTGCGCTGTAATATTTTTCTGCTCATAACCCGGTAATTGATAATATTGATTGATGACCTGCTGCAATGCCTGTGCTATTTCCGTTAATTTATACTGGCCAGCAAGTGCAGCGTCAATATCGTTGCCTGCTTTAATTACAATGCTTTTATTGGTTGAATCGCCGCCTGCAACAAGAGAAATGCTGTCTGTATTTAATTTCTGGCCGGCCCTTGTTAAGGAAAGATTATTGATGTTAACTGTTCCAACCAGGTCATCTGGATTGGTGGAAGGAAGATCTGCAGTTATATGCCCGCTTAAACTTAATGTATCGCTCATCAAGTTTAATGCTTTTGCATTTAATGTATCTACTAATAAATCTAATTTCAGCGGCGGATAGGTTAATGGCGTATTCAGGTTGGCCGTAAGATCAAGGTCTAATGCAATAGCAGAATCATTAATAGAAGCCTTTGTTGTATTAACCCCGTCATTAATTTCACCGTTTACATTCAACCCCTGGTAAGTGTAACCTTTTACTTCAGCGCTTGCAACATCAAGATTATATGCTGCATTGGCTTTCTTTATATCAATGCCTTTGCCACTTGCCGTTAGATTGGCGGTAACTTTACCAAGATTATCCTGTTGCTTCATTAAATACCCAACATCAACATTTTGCAGTTTTGCATTCACCGCATACACATCGCCGGGCTTCATGCTGCCGTCAACATTTATATTGCCTTTATCGGTTTTTAAAGCAAGCTGCGTATTGAATGCGCTGGTACTTCCTTTAAAAAATCCATTCAAAGCAAAGCGGTCGGGAAGGTTGAAATTATCCGGTAAAGTTTTTGGCGGCAATAAGCTAAGGATATCTTTTTTGGTGGAAGTAAACTGGTTGATCTTTACATTATAGTAAGCCCGTTTTGTATCGGGCAAACCTTGCAGCCGCCCTGATAATTTTACATAAGTGTCGCCATAGCCGCTCAATTCAAGTGTTGGAATGGAAAGATCGCGTATGAAACCTTTAACCGCTGCATTCAGTTTTATGGCAGATAATTTATAGTTGCCCATCGTTCTTTTATAGGAAGGCATGAATGCCAGGAAATCTTTTACAGAGATTTTTGAATTGGGCAGGTTCGCATCAATATATAAAGCGCCAATGTTTTTTGATATGGCTTCTATTGACGGATATTTTACAATGAGTTTGTTTTGAATTGTTGTGCCATCTGTTTGCAGCAATAAACCGGTAAGCGATGCTGTGGTATCGCTATAATAAAATTTTGTATGAAATTTTTGTAAGGCAAGCCCGCTTTTTTCGTTCAATGCAAGCTGGTGAATATTGCCCTGGAACGTTGCAGGCGTGAAACTTAAACTGTCGCCTTCCAGTACAAAATCTTTTATATGCAGATGGCTGGCATCAAAACCTTCGGGCAAAGGTTTGGCATTGTTATCATCATAAATCAGTTCATTGTTTTTAAAATCAGCTTTAGTTAAATAAAATTTCCAGGGGTTATTTAACTGGCTGTCGGTTTTAGCGGCAACCACATCTTTTGTTGCTTTTGCTTCCTGCGATTTACCAAGACCAACTTTAATTACCGAATTATTAAAGGTGAAATCCTTCAGGCTTATATGCAGGTTTTGCAGGTTGATATTTTCAGGGTGTGTACTTAACTCCCCAATCTTTAAGAATGCCAGTAATGCCGAAACATCGTTCCTGTAATTAAAATAAATGCGCTGCAGGTTTAATCCGCTTAATTCAAGTGTGGGCATTTGCGATGATGATGCAGACGGTGGTGGAACAGGGCTGGTGCTGTCTTTGTTTTTAATTAAAGGTTTATACTGGTAAACCTTTGCATTGATATCTGCAATATTGATATCTTTTATTTTGTAGATGAGCTTATCCGGATCAAAGGTGTCAATGCTTGTATTAAAGTCACCGAGGTAAAAATAAACGTTGTTGCCGCTTTCATCATCTTTAAACCTGGCCGTGATATTCTTTAAAACAATTTTGCCAATATTGAATTTCATAATAGCCGAAGAGTCTTCAGGTTCGGGTGTTTTTTCTTCTTCGCCTGCAAAGGCTTTTACAATGTAATCGAAGTTAAAACCGGTGTCGGGATAATTGCGGTAAATGTTTGCCTTAATGCCATTCAACTCAAGGTATTGAATATTTACTTCGTTTCGCAGCAGGCTGAATAAGGAAATGTCAACCCTTATTTTACCGCCATATAAAAGCGTGTCTTTTTGCTGGTCTTCAAAATAAATTTTTTCTAAAACAATTCTTTTGGGGAAGTCAAGTCCGAATTTTCCTATTTCAACCTTGGTTTTAATTTTTCCTTCGAGGTAAGCAACGGCTTTATTTTTTGCGAAGTTTTGAACGGCAGGCACCTGTATCAATACATAAACGAGCACGATTAAAAAAATAATGATGCCAATAATCCATGCAACAACTTTTAAAACCGTCTTGCCAATTTTTTTTGCGTTCAACCGGTATTGTTTTATTATCCTGAATAATTACAGCAATAAATTCTTAAGCCTGCAGCGCAATTACTTTTAATAATTGCTCCAAAATACTTCAATAAAATTATTGGAGAAAATTCTGAGAGATTCAGGCAGATACAATGCCAAAATTATTTTTTTGCAATATAAATTACCGAGCTGCAATTAGAAGCGTTCTGCAAAGCTTTTATGTTTGAGCGAAGGCCGTTAAAAAAGGCTTTTACAAAATTGCTTTTGCCTGAAACATATTTTTCACTTAAAAGGCTCACATAAAAGCTGTCGAACCACATGGGCTTGTTGTTCACAGGTGTAAATTCATATGCCTCTAAAAGCTTTTGCATGCTTGAGGGGGAGAAGTGGTAGAGATGCCGCGGCACGTCATAAGCAGCCCAGTTCCCGTTATAGATTTCAGCATCATAACTGGTGTAATTGGGAACGGCGATGATTAATATGCCACCGGGTTTTAATAAGGCGTGAAACGTATCGAGATATTCATGCAGGCGGTGCACATGTTCCAACACATGCCATAAGGTAATTACATCAAAACTTTCGCGGTTAAGGCTGAATAAATTTTGCGTTGGCTGCAATTCAATATTAAAATCTTTTTTTGCATTGGCTCTTGCCGTTTCATCGGGCTCAAGGCCTGTTATATGCCAGCCCGCATTTTTCATGGCAGCAGCAAAAGCGCCCGTACCGGCGCCAATATCAAGCAGGCCGCCCGCTTTTATGCCGCTATATTTTTCAACCAGTTTTCTTTTTGTTTGCAAAGTGACGGAACGAACTGCATGGTACAGTTTGTTCACCATACCTTTTGAAGTGTTGGAATGGGAAATATATTCTGACGACTGGTAATAACGGCCAATGTTTTCTTCATCGGGTACATCCTGTGTAAAACGAAGCGTGCAATTATTACATTGCCATACTTCAAAATATTCGTGGCTTACAGTTTCATCTTTTGCCTTCAGTACAAATTCAATATCAGTGCCTGAACAGGCCGGGCAATTATTATAATGAATGGTGTTGCTCATGCGGGGCTATATAATTTCTTTCAGTTTATTTACCACTGTATCTATTTCTTCTGTTGTATTATGCCTGCTGAAAGAAAAACGAACTGTTACAAAATCTATATCAGCATTTGGATTAATGGCGCTTATAACATGGCTGCTTACGTTTGCGCCGCTTGTGCAGGCGCTGCCGCCGCTGGCGCATATATTATTTATATCGAGATTAAACAATATCAATTCGCTCTTTTCATTTTTGGGAAAGTTGGCGCTTAATACAGTATATAAGCTGTTGCCTGCATAATCGCCGTTAAAGCTTACACCTTCAACATTATTTTGCAATTGCTGCAGCATATAATTTTTTAAACCGCAGATATAAGCTTTGTCGGCTTCATAGTTCTTTGTGGCCAGTTCCAGGGCTTTTGCAAAGCCTACAATGCCGTAAATATTCTCTGTGCCGGCACGCATATTCCTTTCCTGGCTGCCACCTTGTATAAAAGGGCTTATTTTGTTTTTTTCACTTATGTAGATAATGCCAATGCCTTTTGGCCCATGAAATTTGTGGCCGGCGCCGTTTATAAAATCAACCGGCGTTGCATGCAAATTAAAAGGAAAGTGACCAACGGTTTGCACGGTATCGCTGTAAAAA
>JAEWJV010000277.1 GCA_023386395.1 Bacteroidota bacterium | reverse complement strand
TGATGAAATCTTGCATAATAATCTCCTTTCTCTTGATAGTATTTTTCGTAATGCTTCATTTTATCTTCATCTAACGTGACACCTAATCCCGGGCCGGCCGGTACTTTAATACACCCGTTTTTATATGGCATTAATCCGCCTTCGATAATATCGTCTGTTAAATAATGATAGTGCGCATCGCCTGCGAAAGTCATGGTGGGTATTGAAGATGCCGTATGTAACATGGCGGCAAGCTCTATCCCAAACTCTGCACCGCTATGCATGGCAATGCCAAGGTTAAATGTGTTACAGATGGCTGCAAGGTCCTTGACACCCTTTGGGCCTTCCCAATAATGAATATCTGTTAATACGATATCAACCGCACCCATTCGTATTGCAGGAGCCAGGTCATCAAACCTGGCAGGATACATATTGGTTGCGATAGGAATTCTTATCTGTTGCCTTACGGCAGCGTTACCCTGCAATCCCCATGAAGGGTCTTCAAAGTATTCAATATTCAAAGGCTCGAGGCGTTTGCCAATTTTAACCGCTGTTTGAACAGACCATACGCCGTTTGGATCAATTCTTAAACCAAAATCACCCCCCAGTTTCTTTCTACATAATTCAAGTACCCTTGCCTCTTCATTAGGCGCTTCAACACCTGCTTTCAACTTCATTGAATTAACTCCTAATGTCTCATGCAGTTCAACGCAATAACCGGCCAGGTCTTCTGCAGTTTTATCATCGCCACCTCCAGGCCTGTCATAACGCCAGAACAGGTAAGCAATCATTGGAATTTCAGTGCGAACGCTTCCTCCCAACAAATCACTTAAAGGGCGATTTAATATCTTTCCCTGTATATCAAGACAAGCCATTTCTATGGCGGCATATAATCTTGCGTTGGATAAATAATAAATGCTTCTGAGTACTTTTAATTTGATTGATTCAAGATGAAAAGGATCCATGCCAATAATGCGGGGCTTTAATTTCTGCAAAGCTCCACGCTGATCGCCACCGCCTACTTCACCTAAACCAACAATGCCTTCATCTGTTACCAGTTCAAGAATGGTTCTTAAAAAATATCCGGGATGAACACCTGTGTTGTGCCTCAACTGCGCATTTAACGGGATAGCTACACAGCGTGTTTTTAAATCAATAATCTTCATCAGTTTTATAGTTTTATATAATCAGCTTATGGCAATCTCATACCAAATGGTTTTGTATTCAGGCTTTATGGTGATTTTTGTTTTGTTGTTGCCGGCCTGCTCTGCAGCTATGGCTTCCTGCCTGTTTCCCTGTGGGTCTAAAATGTAACATTTAACTCTCTCCGCATTTACCGGAAATGTAAGCGTGGCGGGGATACCCTCTGCATATACCGGCCCGCTACCCCAATCAGATAGTGTAATTTTATTATCCGGTTTATTCAAGATCTGCATCCCGTTATTTTGAGTAAGACCGGTAGCTGCAAGCAAAACAGAGGTGGGAGTGGTTTGTTCGCCAAAACCGTTTTTGTTATGCGAAACCAGCGAGATGGTTGCCCATCCAAGCCTCGTTTTACCAATAGATAATGTAATATCGCCCATTTGAATTTCTCTTTCTTTTGGAAAACCGGTAAACAATTTGCTATTGGCTGTATTCACTACAAAATATCCTGCATCAGCATCTTCAGTATTCCATATTAATTCTTCCGTATCGCTTACCAGTATTTTCCTTTCGCTTAAACCATCATTGTTATTTGGCTGAATATTCCGTTTTCCATTTAACTCAACAACCGTTTTATGAATGAGTGTATTCTTTATATCTAATCCGCAAAAATCAATTCCTGCTTTTACACTGTTTGTTTTCACAATATTTTGCAGGTAATGTTCATACTTTAAGGCACCAACACAGGCAGTTCTTGCTTCCTGTACATCCCTGCGTAAAAAGATAGCAGAACAGGCGCGAAAATGCGCCAGCACTTCTGTTCTGTCGCTTATGCTGAAAAAATAACTGTTGAAAGATGAATCAAAATTATTCCTGTGATGAAATGTATATTCGAAGATGCCATCCCAGCCCTGCAGGCTTGCATAAGCTCTGATTATAGGCTGGCCTTCTGCACCATATTGATTGGGAAAAGGATGATTATACTCGCTAACTGTATAAGGTTTACCGGCCACCCTTTGCGAAGCCATCGTATAAACCATTCCCATTGAATTAACCATTGGCTTATTTACAATTTGCCAGTTAGGATTAACGGGGCTGGGATGGCACCAATAGGCATGATTATCGACATAGTCCAGTTCAGCCTGTATAAACGGGGTGCTATAATGTGTGAGCTGCGTACCTGAAATAGCTGATTTTACTTTAAGCTCTTCTTTTAAAAACTTGTACATGCCGGTCCAATAAGCATATTCCGTATCGGTTATAAACTGGTAAAAATCTTTTCTAACCTGTATAGGCACAACACTTTTCACGCTAATGATGGCTACAGACGTATCTTCAATTTTACCACCGTTTTCAAATAACTTCTCTACTGATGCGCCACTACCTGCCACCCACGCATTTTTTAGCGCAGCCGTGGTTTTATACTTCTTTTTTAACCATACATTCCACTGCCGGCGAAATTCGGCGGCATAAGGGTCAGGCAGTTTATCAATCTTTCCCGCAAAATATTGATTGAAAAGCGCATTTTCATTATTCAGTTCTATTACTGCGACAGCAGGTTCATCTGTGTAAGACAGGGATGTGTAGGGATTAACGTGTGTTAATAATGCGCGTGCATACTCTTTTTGCAATTCAATCATACGCGGTTCAAAGTTGTCAAGTCCTTTATCGAAATCAGGACGCTGATTTTGGTAAGGAAATCCATCCCTCTCATCCCACCATCTTGCCACATGCAGGTTTATATTAACGTAAATTCCCTTTTTCTTAAAAGCTGCAATAAGATAATCAAGTTTGTCTAATTGCTGATGATCAAGGTTTCGCTGTGTTTTTGCATCACGGGCGATAATCCCCTGTTCAGCCGGTTGCAGAAAATTGCCATAATCAGCATCCATATAATGTAGTCTTACACAATTAATACCCAGGCCAGCCAGCCTGGTTGCCAGACGTTCCGTATCTGCATGAGAAGGGAAATTGGCTGGCCCCGTAAGGTTTGTTCCATTTAGGCGTACCGGCCCGGCGTTGTTTACAAACCTGCCATCCTGCGCTTTTATAAAACCATGTTTCCCGGCAGGCGCATCAAGAAGGTGGCTGAAGTTGGCTACGTTATCCGGAGCTTCGTGCGACATCGGGAAAGGAAAGAGTGGAACAAAATCTTTTATGGCATTTAACTCTTCAACCGATTTAAAGACAGTAGTGTTTTCCAGGAAACGGGGCATCAGCGAAAATCCTGCTGCCGCTGTGCCCAGCTGTTTTATGGCCTCTTTTCTTGAAATAATATTTTTATCCTTTTTCATACTGTACTAATCTTTTTAATGACGCTGTTAATACCCCGGGTTCTGATCTTTAACCGGATCAATTGCTGTGTTGTAGGTTAATTCAACTGTTGGTATCGGCCAAAGCAGCATTTTATCGGCAACAGTAGCACCCTTGCCTTTTGCTATAGCTTCCTTCACTGTTCCCATTCTTTTCAGGTCGAGCCAGCGCTTTGCTTCATTGCAGGTTTCATAATTTCTTTCGGTTGCAACAAGGTTAATAAATGTTTGCGCATTATAGTTTCCTAATTGGAAATCTACCGGGGATGTTTGGTTTGCGTCATATCCGTAAGCCCTGCGGTGCACTTTATTTAAAGCTTCCATGGCTGCAGCATCCGGGCCGTTGTTTACCCTGCTTTCGGCTTCTGCATAATAAAGCAAAATGTCAGAATACTTATAGAGCGGGTAATCGTTGCCGGCGTTGTTTGCGTTTGTTGCAGCAGGGTCGCTGAATTTATTTGGCAGGAGTGTATTAACACCTAAGCCAATGTTCCATGGGTACCAGTTGTATTGTTTACGAAGATCATTGTTATCCCATTCTTTCATAACAGGATTTAATACCGTATCTGTGTAATGAGCATAATAACCACCGGCACCATGATGACCGTCTCCGGGTGCATGTTCAAACATCGGGTAAACGAACCCGTAATTGGAGCCCTGGCGGGAATATTTAAGATAGAAAACTTCTTCACTAGTAGTAACAACATTGGGACCGAATATTTTATTAAAGTCTGAAGCTGTTGATACCGGTACCAATGAAAAGCTGCCGGAATTTATAATCTCTGCTGCTTCATTACGTGCATTTTGCCAATCGCCTAATACAAGGTAAAATTCAGCCAACACAGCTTTGACTGCATTCGTATAGGGGGCACCAATAAGCCTGGGTGTAGCCGGCAGGTTGGCTTCGGCAAATTTCAGGTCGGACATTGCGAGGTCATAAGTGGCTTCTACAGAACTTCTGCCTACATTTATTGAATCAATGTTTTCTTCTGTGCGAAGCACCACGCCCCCCCAGTTTTTAGCCATTGTGAAGTAAACAAAGCCTCTTAAAAACCGTGCTTCAGCTTCGTATTGCAATTTTTGTGCATCGCTTACATCGGCGGCTGAAGGGATTTTCTGAAGGCAGACATTGGCATTGGCGATTGATCTGTAAAATAACTGCCACATCTGGCCAACACGGGTGCTGTTCGTATTATCAAGCCCTTGGTAATCGTTCAGCGGGCCATAGCTTCCTCTCCCCCATATATAATCACCATAAGATTCCAATTGTGCAGGATATAAACTACCCATACAGTTTCCATCTTTAAGCGGAACATATATTGCATTCAATGCAGCTTCCACCTCAGCGGGTGTATTATAAAAAGTTTCTGTTGCAATAGATTTTGGATGCTCTTCTAATTGCTTGTTGCAGGCAGTTGATGTTATAATCAAAAGCAGAAGATAAAAAATATTTTTTTTCATATTATTTCAAGCGTTATTAATTATTTAAAAGCTGCAGCGTACACCAAACGTTAGGGTTTTGGCTGTAGGATAACCATAATAATCTATACCCTGGTTGATAGAATTTCCGCTTCCCAAAGAATTAACCTCGGGATCGTACCAGGAGTATTTGGAAATAGTTATATAATTCTGCGCACTTGCATATACCTGGATATTCCTTGCCCATTTTGAAGTAACGGATGGTGGAAGGTTGTATGCCAGTTGTATATTTTTAAAGCGCAGGTAAGAGCCGTCTTCCACAAACCGGTTAGAAATATTTCCTGAAATTGACTTTGATATCTTTGGATACTTCGCGTTTGTTTTATCTGTTGTCCAGTGGTTGTAATAAAGATCAACGGGCTGGTTCATTCCAAAACCAAGATCAATAGTTTGTGTAGCATTTAAGTTGAACAAATCGTTGCCCTGTGAACCCTGTATAAAGAAGCTGAATTCAAAACCTTTATAAGATAATGCAGAATTAAAACCATAAATAAAATCAGGATTTGGATTTCCGATATAGGTTTTATCACTTGTGTTTACAACACCGTCTTCATTCAAATCTTTATACTGGATATTACCGGTGCTGGTATATCCATCTTCTATATATCCATAAAAAATGCCAAGCGGCTGACCTACACGTAAAAGATTGACATAGTCGTTAACAGGCCCTGTAAAAAAAGCGCTGCCAAAAATATCCTGGCCGCCATACAATTTCACAACTTTATTTCTGTTAAAAGATATATTGGCCGATACATCCCATTTAACTTCTCCGTTAAGCAAATTTGCATCAGCCGTAAATTCCCATCCTTTATTATTAATTGCGCCAACATTTTGCAAAGTGCTTACATAACCTGTTGATGCCGGCAACTGTACGGTATTAAGAAGGTCTTTGGTTTTTTTGTTATAATAATCAACAGTAAGGTTAAACCTGTTATTGAATAAGCCAATATCGAGCCCTGCATCAAACTCGTTGGTGGTTTCCCATTTTAGCTGCCCAGGTTTTGAGGTGCTTAAGCCATAAGACGTATAAAGCGCATCATTAAATACCGCTTTACCTGAACTTAATGCATTGAGGGTTTGATAAGGGCTAAGTGCATTATTTCCGGTAGCGCCATAACTTGCTCTTAATTTAAGATTGGAAATGAAATTAACTGACTTCATAAAATCTTCTTGGGATATCTTCCAGCCAAGTGCTGCGGAAGGGAATGCACTCCACTTATTTAAAACTGAAAATTTGGAAGAGCCATCGCGGCGATAACTGATCGTTGCAAGATATTTATCCTTATAACCATAATTCACTCTTCCAAGCCATGATAATAAAACTGACCTGCTGTAACCGGAAGAAGCAATGCCCTGTGTGGCGGCGCTTTGTAAACTGTAACTTTCAACAACGTTGCTTAAAAAGCCGGTACCTGAACTGCCTAAACTTGTAGAAACATCATTTTGATAAGAAAAACCTGCCACTGCAGATATGGAATGGTCGCCGAATATTTTAATGTAGCTGACGGTGTTCTCACTCAAAAGGCTTACTGCTTGGCCTGTTGATACCGAAGCGCTGCCTACAGAATTAATGATGGGGTCAATTTGAGTAAAGTCGTCTGAGCGGCTGTCTTCATTTTGAATACCGCCGGCAAGTTTTATTGTCAATCCGCTGAATGGCCTGATATTGAAAGCAGCATTAGCCAGTTGCCGGTTTACGATTGTACGGCTTTTTTGTTCATATATAACGGTGAGCGGGTTAATCAGCACATTTGAAAGAAATGGCAAAGCGGTGTTGAGCCTTTTTAGTTTTCCATCATCTGTATAAGGGGTTAAGACCGGTGATGCTGTTATCATTGATCCAAGCAAGCCGCTTCCGCGGTTACCACCCGTGCCGGTAGATTTATTGGCTGTAATGCCTTTAGCCATAAATGTATTAAGAGTAACACTGAAAATTTTGCTTATCTCGTGTGTTATATTAGCGCGCAGGGTATAACGATCATAGCCACTTTTATTAATAATACCATCCTGCATAAATACATTTCCTGATATGGAAAATTGTGTTTTTTCACTGCCGCCGCTTACGGTTAAAGAATGTAGCATAATTGGAGCTGCATCTCTTAAAACAAGGTCCTGCCAGTCTGTTGAAGGATCTTTCGCAATAGAGTCAAGCTGGCTTTGGGAGAAATAAGGAGATAAACCATCATTTACAGCTTGCTCATTATAAAAATCAGACCATTGAACATTATTCATAAGGTTTAAAACCTTTGAGGGTTTCTGGAAACCGTAGCTTCCTTCGTAATCCACATTTGTACGTCCTGCCTTACCCTGTTTGGTAGTAATGATAACAACACCGTTAGCGCCCCTTGAACCATAAATAGCAGTAGCAGAGGCATCTTTTAAAATTTCCATTGATTCTATATCAGTAGATTGCAAACTGTTGGGCGATCCGGGAAAACCGTCTATAACATATAAAGGTTCATTACTTCCGAGAATTGAATTTGTTCCCCTTATCCTGATACTAGGAGCCTGGCCGGGTCTTCCATCATTTTGTATAACCCTTACGCCGGCCGCACGGCCAGATAAAGCCTGCATGGCAAGCCCGGAAGCAAAGGCGTTTAAATCTTTCGATTTAACCTGTGTTACCGACCCCGTCAGATCTTTTTTTCTTGCGGTACCATATCCAATAACAACTACATCATCCAGGTTGCCTTCCGTTGCTGAAAGCAAGATTTCAATATGTTGCCTTGAATTAATGTTTATCTCTTGTTGCACATATCCAACACTTGAAATAACCAGGATGCCTTTAGGATCAGGGATATTAATGGAGAAATTTCCTGCCGTATCGGTTGTCACTGCAGCAGAACTTCCTTTAAGCAGTACCGTGGCGCCCTCAACTGGACTATTGTCTTTTGCAGATATAACCTTGCCTGTTATGCTGTTTGTTTGGGCAAAAATATTTACTCCAAACAAGCTACCGCACAAGACAAACACAAGCAACGTTAGTTTTTTTAAACACATGGCAAATTGTTTTAAATTTTATAATATAAAATATTATTTTATTATATTGTAAATGTAAAAATAAAATATTTTAATTGCCAAACTTTATTTAAAAAAAGAGGAACCATTTTATGATTCCTCTTTTTTTCCTGTTTTAACTTTTTAAATATTCTTCGATATTCTTTCGGCAGATCTTTTTAGCAGCCGTACTATC
>JAEWJV010000266.1 GCA_023386395.1 Bacteroidota bacterium | reverse complement strand
TCCCGGTATTCATCGTTAAACGCATTAAAAAAGCCCTGCAGTTTAAAACCCGCAGGGCTTTTTTTTAATTTTTATTGTTGTTATTCTACAGAACAACTTGCAAAATGAAAAGCCCCGAAATGTAAATTTTTCAGGGCTTTTCATGAAGACATGTAATATATCCAAATTCTATGCTTCCAATATAATATTACTTTTCGTTTTGCCTTCCATCAGTTCAACACTACGGTTAATAAAGCTGGTAAGCTCTTCGCCTTTCAATAAACCCTGCGAAAGCAAAGCCAGATCGGCAAGGTTGCGTACCTGCTTTTCACGTTTGTCGTTATTATCTTCTTTTAATAACTGCTGGTAAATAGGATGATTACCATTAACCGTTAAGGTTACTTCATCAGGCATTTGGGCATAGAAAGACGCCATGCCGCCACCAACGCCCGCCATATCTTTCATACGGCGCATAAACTCAGGACGTGTGGCAACAACCGGCTGCGCATCGGTGCTTAAACCTTTTACATCAACCGTAATATGTGTTTCACCAATTTGCAAGCCAAACCATTCCTTCAGTTTAGCTTCTTCATCTTTATTTAAAACACTGCTGTTGCTTTCCTGTGCATCAATCAAATTATCAACTATATCAGCATCCACACGTTTAAAGGTTACATTCTCCCATTTCATTTCCATCGTATTGATGAACGCCGCATCAACAAGCGTTTCCATCTTCACTACTGTATAACCTTTATTGGCAGCAGCCTTTATATAACTATCCTGCTGAACAGGATCAGTCGTATAAAGAATCACCAGCTTGCCGTCTTTATTTTTCTGGGATACTTCTGTTGCAGTTCTGTATTCATCAAGCGTATAGAATTTTTTGACAGATGCATCTTCCATAATAAAGAACTTGTTTGCCTTTTCAAGAAACTTATCGTCCGTCATCATTCCATACTTCACAAACAAGCCAAGGCTCTCCCATTTTTCTTCAAACTCGCTGCGTTCTTTATTAAATATCTCTTCTAACTTATCAGCAACTTTCTTGGTAATGTAGGTGTTTATCTTCTTCACATTCGGATCGCCCTGCAAATAGCTGCGGCTTACATTCAGCGGAATATCAGGACTGTCAATCACACCATGCAGCAACATTAAAAATTCAGGTACAATATCTTTCACTTCATCCGTTACAAAAACCTGGTTGCTGTATAATTGAATCTTATCTTTCTGAATCTCGTAGCTCTGCTTAATTTTTGGAAAATATAAAACACCGGTAAGGTTAAACGGGTAATCCACATTCAAATGAATCCAGAACAAAGGCGTTTCGCCAAAAGGATATAATTCTTTATAAAAATTCTGATAATCCTGCGTGGTTAATTCAGATGGTTTCTTCGTCCAGATAGGGTTTGTATTATTGATCTGCTTGTCTTCAAAATAAATAGGCACCGGTAAAAAGCGGCAGAATTTTTCCAGGATACCTTTAATGCGGTCTGCTTCCAGAAACTCTTTGCTTTCTTCATTTACATGCAGCACAATGCGGGTGCCCCTGTCCTCTTTTTCCACCTGGTATAATTCATATTCCGGGCTGCCATCGCAACTCCAGTAAACAGCGGGTTCGTCTTTAAAGCTTTTGGTGAATATTTCAACTTTATCGCTCACCATAAAAGCGCTGTAAAAGCCTAAACCAAAATGGCCAATGATATTCGCGTCTTTATATTTCTGCAAAAAATCTTCAGCGCTGCTAAAAGCAACCTGGTTAATATATTTATCCACTTCGGCCTCCGTCATACCAACGCCGCGATCGATAATGCTTAACGTTTTATCTTCTTTGTTAATCACAATATCAATGCGCAGGTCGCCAAGCTCGCCTTTAAATTCGCCAATAGAAGCAAGCGTTTTCACTTTCTGCGTAGCATCAACTGCATTACTTATCAGTTCACGTAAAAAAATGTCATGATCGCTGTAGAGAAATTTTTTAATGATCGGGAAGATGTTCTCTGTGTGAACTCTTATTTGTCCTTTTTGCATAATTATTTTTATGTTATCAGCTGCGGAATGCTATTCAACTTCGTTGTGTCACTCCCTTGTACTGTTGTACAAAACGCAGCTTTGGTTTTAAATTCAAGCCTGCAAAACAAAGAAAATACCAGATAATGAAAAATGACAGGTTGTCAAATATCTTTTAAATTTGCCCGCAGGCAAACCAAACATAATGACAACATTTGATACATTGCTTATATATTTTGGCGTAGTGGTACTTGTTTTATTCTTGCTTTACGGAACCCAAAGCCACATTATCACCCTTATAGCAGGCTATATAGTTTTTTGCGTATTCTATTTTGATCTCGGCCCTTTCTCTTTTGACTGGACCGCCAGTTCAATGCTGCCGCATTTTAAAGATGCAGGCGTTATCTATATTATCTCTTACGCAATAGGTGTGCTCTTTTACCGGATATTTCCTGCAAAAAAACAAGACCAGGTTACAACAGCTCCGGGCCAGGAAAACCATTGAACTGTTAACATTTTCCTTCCTGAAATAAAATAATAAAAAAGCCCGGCAACGATTGCTGCCGGGCGGTTACAGTAGTCAACATCATAAGGCTGACATTCATTAATAAGTTCATTTATAAATACGGATAATTATACCTATTGATACCCCGGGTTTTGATCAATATTCGGATTGGCCTGCAGTTCTGATAAAGGAATTGGCGCCACCCTGTGATAATCATCATAATTAATTTGCAACGGACCGGGTATTGATGCCGGATCAGCCTCTCTTGTAATAGTGCGTTTCAAGCGGTTAAGGTCATAAAACCGGTCGCCTTCGAAAGCAAGCTCCTTTCTTCTTTCCGTAATAATATCTTCCAGCAGCTCATTGCCCGATGATGTGTAACCGCTAAAATCGGGGTCTCTCGTTACAGCCACTGCATTTAAATAATTGCGGGCATCGGTTTCATTACCCGGCAACGAGGCTTCGGCTGCAATAAGATATACTTCTGAAAGGCGTATCACTTTAATATTATCCCTGTCTTTTGTGCTTATTGCATTGGGGAATTTATATACAATAACGGCAGGCACACCGGCTTTCGTATAATCGGGAATTAATACAGATGCCCGTATATCCGTAGGGCTATACAAATTATATAACTCCTGCGTGCAGTAAATATCCTGGTAGTTATCTGCATATATTCCGCTAAAATCATCCGAACCATTATTATTAATGAGATCAACATCCACTTCAAACATGGTTTCAACACCATCTGTATGAACGCCCGCATCTTTCCAGAAATCGTTATAACTGGCAGCTCCAACCAGGGAAAATTCACTGTTGTTAATCACATCAACCGCGGCGGCTTTTGCTTTTGCCTTATCACCCATATACAAATAAGCTCTTGCCAGCAAACCTTCAATGGCATATTTGCTTACCGTTATAGAATTGGAGTAACCGTCAGCTGTGGCAAAACCCTGTTCAAGGTCGCTTATTATTTGCGCATATACTTCTTTAACCGTATTACGTTGCGGCTGTGCGTATGGATCATAATGCAATATAACAGGCACACCGGCACCATCAGGGTTATCTGTATAAGGCCTGGCATATATGTTCACCAGCTTAAAATACATCAATCCTCTTACCGCATAAGCCTGGGCTTTTAAAAAAGGCACATCACCACCTGAAATATCAGCATCTATTATCCTGTTGGCGCGAAGAATTGTGGTATAAGATTTATTCCAGATATCTGTGTATTCATCATTAGCTGAAGTAAAGTTGAACTGGTAATTTGCAATGTACCTGCCGGAATTACTTGCTTCTATAAAAGCATTATCCGATTGTATATCGCCAATTACAGGCATATCGCGCCCATAAGCGCCCACAGCTCTCAAATTGGCGTACATTCCGCTTACGGCATTTTCCATTGATGATTCATCAATAATGGCTTCATTATCCGGAAGGCTGTCAAACGGTTGCTTTTCAATAAAGCTCTTGGAACAGGATGCAAACAAAATAATACCGCTTAGCAACTGTACCGATCTTCTTATTATATTTTTCATGTGTTTATTTTTACTTATGCACATTCTTAATTATTGCATGTACTTTTCTTTTCCTATTTAAAGCCCTATCCTGATTCCCCCAACAATGGTTTTCGGAATAAAAACATCAAAGTCGTTGGTGCTTTGAATACCCGTTTCAGGATCAATTGGCAAAAGATCATCTTTTACAAATGTTACCAGGTTAGTGCCGCGCACATACAGCGAGAGATTATTTAAATGCCAGCGCTGGACGAGCGTTTTGGGGAATGCATAGGATAGCTGTATATCCCGCAGTCTTACATAATTGCCATTATAGAGATAGCGTGAGGAGGAATTATTCGAACTAAGATTGCCGCCGAATATGATTTTAGGAATATTGGTAACGTCGCCGGGTTTTTGCCACCTGTTAAGCTGGTTGGTAAACTGGTTTAAGCCACCGAGATAAGCGCCCTCGCTCATGGCGTATGAATCCCATATATCATAAATATAATTGCCGAAGCTGTAATAGAATTGTGCAGAAAGCGAAATGCCTTTATACGTGAATGTGTTGGTAAGCGAGCCAAAATATTTTGGCGATGCCGATTTGCCCGTTAAAGTATAAGGTGCCTGGTTTACATCGTTGGTGGTTGTTTTGCCATCTGAAGTGTACCATAACGGATCGCCGTTTTCCGGATCAACGCCAGCCCAGAGCGGCAGGTAAAATTCCTGTATATCATGCCCTTCTGTTATATTGAATAAACCGTTGCCAATAGGCGAACCGTTATATAACTCAAGCACCTTATTTACATTATGTGCAAGGTTGAACTGAACATCCCATGTAAAAT
>JAEWJV010000265.1 GCA_023386395.1 Bacteroidota bacterium | reverse complement strand
AATAGTAGATGATGATACAAGAAGAAACCAGTTATTTATAAACAAAGGCAATTTGAAATTTGAAGAAGAAGCGAAACAATATGGTCTTAATGACAAAAGTTTCAGTACACAGGCCGCCTTTTTTGATTACGATAATGATGGTGATTTAGACATGTTCCTGCTTAACCATAGCAATAAAAAAATTGGTAATGAGGAACTGGCAAAATATCGCAATGATGTTGACAGCCTTGCCGGCAGCAAGTTGTATGAGAATGACGGGCATGGCTATTTTAAAGATGTATCTGCCAAAGCAGGCCTTCATCAAAGCCCGTTAACTTTTGGATTGGGCATTGCTATTGCCGATATTAATAAAGATGGCTGGCAGGATGTGTATGTAACCAACGATTATAATGAACCTGATTATTTATATATCAATAATCGCGATGGCACATTTAAAGATGAAACCCAAAACTGTTTCCGGCATCTTGCACAGTTTTCAATGGGCGTAGATGTTGCAGATTATAACAATGATGGCTTGCCTGATATTATAAACCTCGATATGCTGCCGGAAGATAATAAGCGGCAGAAGCAATTGCAGTTGCAGGAAAACTATGAATCGTTTCAGTTAATGATAAACCAGGGCATTTACAAACAATACATGCACAATGCCCTGCAATTAAACAATGGCGATGGCACTTTCAGTGAAATTGCACAGTTTGCAGGTGTTTCAAATACTGACTGGAGCTGGACACCATTGCTGGCCGATTTTGATAACGATGGTTATAAGGACCTCTTTGTTACAAATGGTTATTTAAGGGATTATACCAACAAGGATTTCCTTAAATACTGGGGCGATTATAAAGTGAAAAAAGCAGTGGAACGTCAGCCGGTTTTATTAATGGACCTTGTAAAAGCCATGCCTGCAACAAAGCTGCCGAATTATATTTTCAGGAATAACCACGACCTTACTTTTACTAATAAAATAACAGACTGGGGAATGAATGAACCTTCCATATCAAGCGGCGCTGTATATGCTGATCTTGATAATGATGGCGATCTTGATCTTGTTGTAAACAATGTTAATCAACCTGCATTTATATACCAAAACATGAGCAGGGAAAACGATAATTCAGCCTATATTTCAATACAATTAAAAGGCATGGGCCAAAATAGTTTTGCTATTGGTTCAAAAGTATATGTTTATGCAAACGGCAATGAACAATACCAGGAAGTAAATTCTTCACGCGGGTATTTATCGTGCCTGCCTGCCACTGTAACTTTTGGATTAGGCAATGCATCTGTTGTTGATTCTGTCCGCATTATTTTTCCTGATCAGAAAACAATGCTTTTGCAAAAACAGAATATAAACCAGCATCTTGTTATTGATGAAAAGGAAGCAACGGAAAAGTATAATCAGCCTTCAGCCAAAACATTCCAAACAATTTTTACAAAGGCTGAAAACATACTGAAATATACAAGAACAGAGTTTGATGAAAACGATTTTAAGCGCCAGCCATTGATGTTGTTTATGCTTTCCAAAACAGGCCCTGCAATGGCTAAAGCCGATATTAATAAAGATGGGCTTGATGATGTTTTTATAAGCGGCGATGGTAATAATCCGGGTAGAATTTATACGCAGCAAAAGGATGGTTCATTCAAACCCGTTGCCGGTTTAAGTATTGGTGATGAAAACACTTCAGCTATTGCAGCTGCTGCGTTTTTTGATGCCAATGGCGATGGTTATCCTGATCTATATATTGCCAAAGGCGGCTATTCATTATTTGAATCAAATACGCCTGCCTTGCAGGATGAATTGTATGTAAATGATGGTAAAAACAATTTTGACATATTGCAAAATGCTTTGCCTGATATGAGCGCCAGCAGCAAGAGCTGTGTAAAGCCCTGCGATTATGATAATGATGGCGATATTGACCTCTTTGTGGGCGGAAGGGTTATTCCCGGCCAGTACCCTGCAACGCCCGAAAGTTTTTTATTGCAGAATAATGGCAAGGGCTATTTCACCAAAATAAAAGCAAGCTTTGCAAAAGCCGGCATGGTTACAGATGCACAGTGGATTGATTTGAATAATGATGGCAGAAAGGATTTAATTATGTGCGGAGAATTTATGCCGGTTAAATCATACATAAATTCAGCCAATAGTTTTACAGATGCGACGGCAACTTATTTTCCGGGAAACAATAATGGTTTCTGGAACACGCTTACCGTGACTGATATAAATGGTGATGGTAAAGATGATATTATTGTGGGCAATCTTGGTTTGAACTCACAGGTACATGCATCATCTGATGAGCCTGCAAAAATGTATTATGCAGACTTCGACGGCGATGGTAATCTTGATCCTGTTTTCAATTTTTATATCCAGAGTACAAGTTATCCTTTTGTGAGCCGCGATGAATTGAACAATCAAATTACAGGCATGCGTAAAAGGTTTACAACCTACAGGGATTATGCCAGCGCAACTATCACAGATATTTTCTCTCCTGATGAAATATCGAAATCAGATTCCCTTACGGTGAATGAATTACATACCTGTGCATTTATAAATACAAATGGAAAGTTTATTAAAACAGTATTGCCTTCACAGGCGCAGTTTACTTATATATCAAAAATTATTGCGGATGATTTTGATAAAGATGGTAAAACCGATTTATTGTTATTCGGCAATCATACAGATAACAGGTTAAAGCTTGGCGCTATTGATGCCTCTTATGGTACTTTATTAAAAGGCGATGGAAAAGGCGGCTTCATTTATATACCGCAAACATTATCGGGCATGAGCATAAAAGGCGATGTGAAATCTGCTTTGCAAATGAATGTTGGGCAATACCCATACATATTTGCAGGCGTTGCAGGCAGTGCATTACAGGTGTATAAAGTAAACGATAAATAACTCCCACTTTTTTATATATCATCTTTGTGACCCTATAAAAATAAAGAAGGCCAATCGTTACGATTGGCCTTCTTTATTATGATAAGATAAACTATTTCTTTTCAAAATCTGAAGCGCTTGGCAAAATTTCACCGGCAGCAGCACCTACTCTGCTATGCTTTTTACTATAGCCAAAATATATTACCAATCCTATAATCATCCATATTAAAGCACTTGCTAAAGTTTCATTGGGCAGGCCAATAATCATAGCTGTACATACTACCATTCCAAGAATAGGTACCAGCGGCACCAGGGGTGTTTTAAAAGGACGTTTTATTGTTGGCTCTGTTTTGCGCATAATCATTATGCCAAGGCAAACCAGTACAAAGGCGAATAAAGTTCCGATGGAAGTAAGGTCGCCTGCTACATTAACAGGAACAAAAGCGGCAAACAATCCCACAAAAACAAACAGTACAATATTGCTTTTATATGGTGTGCGGAATTTGGGATGAAGGTCGCTGAATATTTTTGGCAACAACCCATCGGATGACATGGTATAAAATACCCTTGACTGCCCCATCAGCATTACCAGTATTACTGAAGAAAAGCCTAATAAAATAGCAAAAGATACAAGCTTTGCCAGCCATCCGTAATTGGTCATGTATGTTTGAATGGCATAAGCAACAGAAGCTTCTTTACCAGACTTTACAAAATCGGTATAAGGTGCAACACCGGTTAAAACATAAGAGAAAAGTATGTAAAGAATGGTACAGATAAACAATGAGCCGAGAATGCCAACAGGCATATCTTTCTTTGGATTTTTCGCCTCCTGCGCCGTTGTTGAAACAGCATCAAATCCAATGAAGGCAAAAAATACAATACCTGCCCCGGTTAATACGCCGCCCCACCCATGCCTGAAGAAGTTTGAATACGAGTATTCAGATCCATCCGGCAGTATGGCAGGTTTTGCATCTTCGGGAATGAAGAAAGGTGTATGGTTTGCACTGTTTATAAAGCCCCATCCAATCGCAATGAAAACAAGCACAATGGCCACTTTAATAATAACGATAATCATGTTTACGCGGGCAGATTCCTGTGTGCCTTTTATTAATAAAACAGACAGCAGCAATAAAATAAACAATGCCGGTATATTCATAATGCCGTGATGCATCACACCATTTGCATCCTGTAAAGATTCAAACGGCGAGTGACACCATTCATACGGTATCGTTTTGCCCACAAGTATATTCAAATACTCGCTCCATGAAATAGATACTGTGGCTGCGCCAAGAGCATATTCAAGTATCAGCGCCCATCCAATTATCCAGGCTATTAATTCGCCCATAGTGGCATAGGCATAAGTATATGCGCTGCCTGCAATAGGGATCATGGAAGCAAATTCAGCATAACATAATCCTGCAAAAGCGCATCCAATTGCAGCAACAATAAAAGAAATGGTTACGGCAGGGCCTGCATGCTGGCCTGCTGCTGCCGCCGTTCTCACAAATAGGCCTGCGCCTATTATTGCGCCAATACCAAGAGCAATAAGGTTACCCGCATTCAGTGTGCGTTTCAATCCCTTTTCTCCATCCTCTGCCTGTGCCAGTAAAGAGGCCAGCGTTTTTTTTCTGAATAAGCTCATAGATTTAGTTATTAATAGCCGGAAAAATAAGGATTTATTTTTTTGCAGATAAAATGTTTTAAGCTGCCCGTGGAAACAAGCCTTTGATTGACTTTATTAATATTATATTGCAAACGAAATTATCTGATGAGGAAACGCAATAATCTTACACTCTATATTTTAGTGGCGATGGCTTTGGGTGTGGTGGTTGGCTATCTTGTATTTCTGTATTGTTTGCCGGAAACAAGAAACGGGTTTGCTATAAAAATAAAGCTTCTTTCCACTATTTTTTTACGGCTTGTGCAAATGATAATTGCACCGCTTGTTTTTTCAACATTGGTGGTTGGCATAGCCAAGCTCGGCAATATTAAAACCGTGGGCCGCGTTGGCGGTAAAGCTTTACTGTGGTTTATTTCAGCTTCCCTTGCCAGTTTATTATTAGGCATGCTGCTGGTAAATGTTTTCAAGCCGGGCGCATCCATTGATTTAAGCAATGCTGATATCGCCGGTGCGGAAGACCTTATTGGTAAAACGCAGCAATTCAGCCTGCAAAACTTTGTAGAGCATGTTTTTCCCGTGAGTGTAATTGAATCAATGGCCGAAAACCAGATACTGCAGATTGTAGTGTTTTCGGTAATGTTTGGTATTGCCACGGCGGCTTTGGGCGATAAAGGCAAAATTGTAATAAAAGGCCTTAATGCGGTTTCCCATGTTATTTTAAAAATGGTGGATTATGTTATGATGACTGCGCCGCTTGGCGTATTCGGCGCTATTGCAGGCGTAATGGCTGTGCAGGGCCCCAAAATATTTTTATTCTATGCGAATTACTTTTTATACTTTATTATAGGCATTGCATTATTGTGGCTTTTGCTGCTGATTGTTGGGTTTATTGTTCTCCATAAAAGATTGCCAAGCCTTTTAAAGCATATTGTTCAACCATTAATTATAGCTTTCAGCACAACGAGCAGTGAAGCTGTTTTTCCCAAGCTTACCGAAGAGCTGGAAGATTTTGGCTGTGATGAAAAAATAGTTTCTTTCGTTTTGCCGCTTGGTTATTCATTTAACCTTGATGGCAGCATGATGTACATGACTTTTGCAAGCCTTGCCATTGCACAGGCGTATGGCATTCACATGGACTATGGCACCCAGCTTACCATGCTGCTGGTTTTAATGCTTACCAGCAAAGGAATTGCAGGTGTGCCGCGGGCATCGCTGGTGGTGGTAACAGCCACATGTGCTATGTTTAAAATTCCGCCGGAAGGCGTTGCTTTAATATTGCCCATTGATCATTTTTGCGACATGTTTCGTACAGCAACCAATGTGCTGGGCAATGGATTGGCAACAAGCGCGGTAAGCAAATGGGAAAAGGCATTGGATTGATTACTTATTAAACAAACAAAATGATTCACTTATTAGAGTTTCAATGGCACGATCTTATTAATCCTGAGTTTTACATAAAAATTGGCGGGTTATGGTTATTGTTGTTTATCATATTTGCTGAAACAGGTTTATTTGCCGGCTTCTTTTTGCCTGGCGACAGCCTGTTATTTGTAGCCGGCATTTATAGCCGCGACCTTGCTTCTTCTATTATTCCTTCCACAAACGAGGTGGTTGATCTTTTGTTTTTGTGGATAATAATTTCACTGGCCGGTATTATCGGGAATTTTGTTGGTTACTGGTTTGGGCGAAAAAGCGGCCCCTTCTTATATCATAGAAAAGATACGCTGCTGTTCAAGAAAAAATACCTGGTGCGTGCCACGGAATTTTATAATCAATATGGCGGATGGGCTATTGTTGCTGCACGCTTTGTGCCTATCATAAGAACGTTTGCGCCCATTGTTGCCGGTGTGGTGCAAATGGACAAAAAGAAATTTACATATTTTAATATCGTGGGTTGCGTGGCATGGGTGGGCACTATGCTTTTTGCCGGCCATTTTCTTTATAAATGGGTTATGAGTAAATTCGGAATTGACCTTAAAGAACATCTTGAAATGATCGTAATTATTATTGTGGCAGTATCCACGCTTCCTATCATTTATAAATTCTTTTTTGCCAAAGACAAAAAAGATTCAGAAAAGGTTGCATAAAAATCTCCATGTAAAATGACGTCAGGGCATTCCATGAAACAACTGAAAAAATAAATATGCACGAATGAAAAATAAGCAGCAACAATCGGTATTCAGCTTTGCCGTGCTGGTTGCAGCGCTGGGCTATTTTGTTGATATCTATGATTTGCTTTTATTCAGCATCATCCGTGTACCTTCATTAAGATCTTTAGGCCTGAATGATGACCAGATTGCAAAAGATGGTTTATTCATTATTAATATTCAAATGCTTGGCCTGCTCATCGGCGGCATTTTATGGGGTATTTTAGGTGATAAAAAGGGCAGGCTGAAAGTTCTATTCACTTCCATCATCCTGTACTCGCTTGGCAATATTGCCAATGGTTTTGTGCAAACGGTAAATCAATATGCCCTGGTGCGGTTTATTTCAGGCATTGGCCTGGCTGGTGAACTT
>JAEWJV010000205.1 GCA_023386395.1 Bacteroidota bacterium | reverse complement strand
CTATTGAGCAATCATTTAAATTAAACTTATCAATTTTACTTTTTCTTATTAATTTTCTTTGCTGTTTTCACAACTTTTTTCTCCTCACTTTCCAAACGTCGCTCTAATTTTTTTACATCTTCTGCAGGTGGCAAATTTTCTGGGCGTACACCACGTTGCAGCAACATATTGCGAACTGCAGTATTGTTATCAACATGCTCTTTTGATATAGATGCATCACCTCTTAGATCTTTCTCTACCACATTATGGCTTGTAAGTTCTGTTGCAAAATCTTTTGCTTTAATAGCAAGTGTTGGAAGAAAATCAGCTAATGGTCTGTTGCCTGGTATCATTAGTTTATGCTTCATGTCATTTGTGCTAAAACCACCAAACAATGCCTGGTCGCCTTTGCTACGAATAATCGCAAACCCTTTATCATCTACTCCACGTTCATAAATAATTCCTGAAAGTTTCTTTTCTGATTTGGAAAGCTTATCTCTTGCTGCAACTCTTGCAACATCTAATAATCTTTGTTCAATTATTTCCTGCTTTCTTGTTTGAACCGCAAAATATGTTTGCGCAAATGCAACGGATGATTTTGAAGGGTCGCCGTTTTGCGCAATAAGATAACAGGCATATCTTGTGAGTGCAACATCATCAATTTCTCTTTGAGCACCGCTGCCAACTTCAACCAATTTGTTGATCTCAACGAAATGGTCAGAAATAAGGTTACCGCTTTGCTCACAGGCAGTTTTGGCTTTGTCAATTACTTTTTGAAAATTTCTCCAATCGGTATAATTAAATACAGTTTGTAATTCTCTTGCACTCCAACATTCTATGTTTTCATACAGATAACATGCCTGTTCAAATTGTTCGAAGAGTTTAGAGATTTGTTCACGTTTCATAAGCTTTTATACTATAGTAAAGCAAGATACAGAATGATTCAACAACTGCGACTCCGGCTTTATGTTACAAGTCCTCGCTGCGCTGCGGGCTTTCCACTTCAATCCGGCAGCCTTTGATCAATAGAACATAAATCAACATAATATAAAAACAGCAAAGGCTATCAAGGACAGCCTTTACTAACCATTTAATCAACAAAAGGTCAACTATGCATTTACTAATGTAAGGTCGACTACAGTTTTTGTAGGTCCATCTCTTTTCACATCTTTAATTCCGTCCTCTCTTGCCGATACTGAACTGTATGTTTCACTTATACCAATGTCCTTTTTGTTATTTGACCGAAGAACAAAATATGATTTACCATCCCAAGTTGTCCGTCTATCATATGAAGATAATCAAGCGGCTTTGTAAATTGAAGAATTGATTGTCTATATGGATAATCTCGATTTTGCGAAGTCATGATTGCTTACATTTGAATCCTATACCAATCTTTTATTAGTAATTTAAACCTTGATATCTCATCGTCATTTAATTCACAACTATGTGCAATCACATTTCTTAATTGATTAAATTGACCAAGCACAGCTTGCATAGATTTCTGGCTTCTAATCGTGTCCGAAAAGTCGTTCCAATTTCTATTAAATATATCAATCAACTCTCCAAAATTTGTGTACGACAAAGGGTCGTCAGAACGAATTGACATAACAGTATCTTTTTCTTTTTCTTGTTTATCTTTCACATTGTTCTTTACACCGTCTGGAACTTTTGTGTCCCACCAATTCATACCATATTTTTCTAATAGTCGTCCTGATATCAACCTTCGAATGCTATTTTCTAAAGAATAATAGAGTACATAAAAATCAGCCATTTTTCTGGCAGCTTTTAATATCTCATACTCAAATAAATCAATATCTACAACCGCCTCATTTTTTACGGATTTAACATGATTGATGTCAATTCCTGAGTTTTCTAATTTCTCTAATTCTTTTTCAATGATTAAATTTTTCATTGAAAAAAGTTGCAGTTTATTAATGATTTGATCTGATTTCATTATCTAATCCCTTAATAAGTTTTCTTTTAAACTTTTAAAAATTGCATTAAAGACTTCAATCTCAGTTGTTGCTGGAAGGTTGAGGTTTATTGTATAAGAAATGCCAAGTTTCATTTGATTTTCATTGCGACCCTCGTTTGGATAGAAAGGAGGCTTTTTATCCTCGTCTTCCTCTTCCTCTTTTTGTTTTTTCTTTTCTTTGATTTTTTTAGGTTCATCAAAATCAGCATACTTTAAAAGTTCGATAAAAGTTGCTACGACGTTTGGAAGGTTTGCGTCATCATCTGAAATACCTAAAACGGTTTTTAGTTTAGAAGTAACTTCTTCCTTTTTAAGTTTATGTGCGTATTCATGCGCAGTAAATAAGTCACCATAAGCCTCTTTAATTTGTTTTGCTAAGACCTGTTTTGAATTTGATTCATCTCTATAATCTTTATAAACTTGCGTTGGTACACTATTGACATCAAGAAAATTTAATCGCTTAAGAAGTGGAATCATAGCTCTATAACTTGAAGAAGTTAATCCTAAAACAGTGGTAAGAAAATCTTGGGTAAACTTTGGAGGAACAGCTGCGGATTTTATTCCTTCCAATACATCGCCTATTTTCCCGTAGGCATTTACAAAAGGAGGATATTTAGTTGCCATGTCAAGTTTTTAGTTTAGGTTTTGTATTAGCAGTTAATTATCGATTTAAATATTTTACATGCAATTTAAAAAAAATACTTTCAATCGATTTAGTTCTTTTTCACATGCAGACATAGTCTGGAATTACATCACTACAAAAGCAACATCAAGGCGAATGAACAAATGTGCTGAATATCATTTGTTCTTGATTTTTTTGGTTACTTTTTGTATCAAGACAAAAAGTGACAAATAAAGTTCAAAGGCTGCCGGATGGAAGCGGTAACCCGCAGCGCAGCGAGGACTACAAGCGTAAAGCGGGAACTGCCGCCGCACATCATATCAACTGCTGATAGCCCCAAAAAATATGGCATAGCACCTGCTTTAATACCAGCCTTTATCATAAAAATAACTAACCGCCAAACTGTATTATTTTTATAAAAAAATTGTATGGCTGACAAAGGCTTGCTTTTTATTCCTGACATAAGCGGCTTTACAAAATTTGTACACGAAAACGAAATTGAACATAGCCGCATCATTATTGAAGAATTGCTGGAAAACATCATCAACTCCAATCAAATAGGATTGAAAATTTCTGAGGTGGAAGGGGATGCAATATTATTTTATCGCTTTGGCAACAGCCCGTCATTTGAAGAGATATCCGGCCAGGTGGAGAAAATGTTCTGCAATTTTCAGAAGCAGTTAAAAAACTATGAGAAAACACGCATGTGCATTTGCGCTGCCTGCAAAAGCGCTGTAAACCTAAGCCTGAAAATAATAACACATTATGGCGAATTTTCGTCTTATACTGTAAAAGATTTTAATAAGCTTATCGGGAAAGACGTGATTATTGTTCACCAGTTATTGAAGAATGATATAGACCTGCATGAGTACTGGCTTGATACCAATACTTCATCAGCCGGGCAGGAAAATAACCAGGTGTTTCCGCAGTGGATGCAATGGCAACATGGTATAAAGCAAACAGAAATGGCAATATTGATTTCACCTATTGCATGCTTACCCATCTGAAACAAAAAGTAGAGGCCGATCCGCCGGAAGATAAAACAATAGGAAGGCAAAAGATAAAGGTGCTGAGCGCCGAAAAGACAATAGATACAGACCTGGTAACGGTTTTAAGCGTCATGGGAAATTTATCTTTGAGAAATAAGTGGCAGGACGGCGTGATAAAAGTGGACAACATTAATCATCCTATTTATCATGTAGGCATCAAATTCAGAGTTGTTACAAAACAAGGCAGTACTGTTTTTTATTCAAGTTCTTTTGAAGATATGGGCGATGCTTTTTGTTTAAGTGAAACAGATGAGCACAAAACACAAAGTTTATTTGTAACATTAAAAGCAATAGCTGAAAATAAAACGCTTGTTGTATTTGATCTGTATTTGCCTGATAAGTTCATCAATCGTGTTGCATTCCCTTTTTTGTTTAAAAAGAAACTTGCCAATAGTTTTAATACTTCTCTAAATAATCTTGCAGCATTGCTTGCAAGCGGAAAAATTAATAGTATATCAACCGCTTCAACCTGACATCTCTATAAACATTCAATATACTTTAATGTTATGCAAGTGCCGCCATTCCAATTTCTTTATATCTATTACCACCTTTGCTTTTACATGAAATGAAGAGCATTCATTTCTGTTATGTAATTCCGCGTTTTAGTTATTCCTGCCGGTTATATGTGTGAGAACTTTGTGATACAAAAGCAAAGAAAATAATCATTCATTAAAAAGAAAACATGAAAAAAGTATTGATTACAGGCGCCAATAAAAGCATTGGCCTGGAAGCTGCAAAACAATTATTGCAAAAAGGCTGGTATGTATATTTGGGAAGCAGGGATATGGAGAAGGGTTTAAAAGCCGTTGAACAGTTAAAAGCAGGAGGCTTAACCAATGTGGAAGCGATTGAAATAGATGTTACCAGTGATGCATCTGTAAAAGCTGCCCGTGAAACGATAGGCAATAAAACGGATGTACTGGATGCGCTGGTTAATAACGCAGGCATCAGTGGCGGCTTACCGCAAACAGCGCTGGAGGCAACGATAGAGCAGTTTAAAACAGTATTTGAGACTAACGTTATGGGGGTGGTTAGAGTAACACAAGCCTTTACAGCCCTGGTTAAAAAATCCGGTGAACCACGCATTGTAATGGTGAGCTCAAGCCAGGGTTCGCTTACACTGGCCAATGATCCCAATGGTAAATACTACCATTATAAAGGCGCGGTGTACCAGCCTTCAAAGGCAGCATTAAATATGTATTCCCTTATTTTGGCGTATGAACTGCGGGACACGCCGGTTAAGGTAAATATTATTGATCCGGGTTTCACTAAAACCGATTTCAATAATCACCGGGGTACTGGTACGGTAGAAGAAGCAGGGGCACGTGTGGTGAAATATGTATTGATAAATAATGATGGCCCGACAGGAAAATATATCAGTGAAGAGTTCAACCCTGAAACAGGAGACATTCCCTGGTAATATGTATCCCGCGGATGATGCCAGGTGGTGCAGGTATTAAAGCTGGATAACCTGCATCATTCGCGGAGAATATTAATTACTTTAATTTTCAATTATGGAAAAAATAAGCGGTGCCAACAGGATCAATTCTATATCAGAATCGCACAGGTTGCTGGGTTTACCAAAACCATTGCACCCGTTAATCAGTATAATGGATACATCGGCTGTAACAATTGATTTACGCAAATTGCCGAATCCGCATGTGCTGAATTTTTACAAAATATCCTACAGAACAAAACTCAGCGGTAAAATACGATACGGACAGGGTTATTATGATTTTGATGAAGGCAGTTTACTGTTTGCAAGCCCTAACCAGGTTGTTGGCACAGATAACGAAGCAATAACGGAAGAGCAACCTGTGTATGGTTATACATTGCTTGTTCATCCGGATTTCTTTTTAGGTTATCCATTATCACGAAAAATAAAACAATATGGGTTTTTCTCGTATGCTGCTAATGAGG
>JAEWJV010000186.1 GCA_023386395.1 Bacteroidota bacterium | reverse complement strand
GTTTTACCCGGTGAAAAATTATTTTTATTTTGAAACAAGCGTTCTTACATCATATTCTTTATTTATCTGGTAAGGCCAGCGCTGGCTGCGCATGAGCATGAAGTTTGCTTCATCATCATTCTTAAACATTTCTTTTTCGGCATCCCAATAGAGTTTTCTCTTCAACTGGAAAACAATATCATTCAATAAACAAACGGTGCATGCACGATGGCCAACTTCAATGGGCGCAATATTTATTTCCCTTGTTCTTATGCTGTTCAGCCAGTTGCCGTGATGGTCTGTGCTGTTAATTAAATGAATTTCATTGGGACCAATTTCTGATGTAAGGATTTTTGGATCGCTTGCATCCAGTGCTTTGGAGTTTTTGGCATTTGAAGCCGGATCGCTTGCCGTTACGGAATAATTACCTCGGGTAACAAATATCCATCCCTTATCACCAACGAATTTTACGCCGTTTGGATATTCATTACTCGCCAGCACTTTTACCGTATCGCCGTTTACATTAAAAATAGTTTCTGTTTTAAAGTTGCCATGCACATCCCACAAAGCATCAGCCGGCGGCCAGTCGGCAGCACCTGATATTTCAACCGGGCCTGTGTGTTCTGTCCCCAATCCCCAGTTCACAATATCAAAATGATGAGCGCCCCAGCCGGTTATCATACCTGCGCCAAACTGCCTGCAGCGCAGCCAGCCCGGCCTTGAAAAAGTACCATCTTGCGGATGCACGAGCTTTTCGGTATATGGAACATACGGCGTAGAGCCCAGCCATTTTTCATAGTTAAGATTAGGTGGTACAGGCATTTCTTTTTCAACTGTACTTTCTTTCGGGTTATCAACCGGCAATCCCACATATACCGTATGCACTTTTCCAACGCGGCCATTGCGCACCAGCTCGCATGCTTTTTTAAATTGCGGCATGGAGCGTTGCTGGCTGCCTATTTGAAATATAGCACCTGATTTTGTAGCGGCATCACTCAATATCCTGCCTTCAGCAATGGAAAGTGATGCCGGTTTTTCCATATATACATCTTTGCTTGCACGAATGGCTGTTATTGCAGGAATCACATGCCAGTGATCGGGTGTGCAAACGAGCACAGCATCAATATCCTTATTGGCAATAAGATCTTCAAAATTTTCATAGCCTTTTGTGCCGGTATAAGATGAGCCGTTCTTTTTTGTATAAAAAACATCTACAAACTGCTGTGCTTTTTTCAGGCGGTTGCTATCAAGATCGCATACCGCAATCATCTTTGCATCGTCGTGTTTCATAACGCCCGGCATATCCCATTCCCTTCCAATACGGCCGGTGCCGATCACACCAACGTTGATAAGATTGGAGGGTGCATTTTTACCTAAAACCCTCGCCGGAACAATAGTGGGAAAGCCGCTTAACAAAGCTGCGCCACCGGCCCCTTTTAAACTGGTTTTAATAAAATTTCTTCTGGAAGCAGATGATTGATCTTTTTGCATGATAATAATATTTATTAGTTAATATGGCAGTGGATCGTTTGGTGTTTTTGCATGAGCTTTTGAATAATCCAATGGTTTTTGGTTGCTTAAAACCCATTGCAAACCACCCATAATATGTTTGCGGAATTCAGGTTCTTTATACGTTGCGCTGTCGTGGCCCAAAGAGGTGTACCATTCCTTTCCGCCGTCAAATTCATGGCACCATACGGAAGGAAATGTGTTGCCGTATATAACAGGCTTGCCTTTATCATCAACCGTTGAAAGGTCGTGCACCATTAAAACATGTATGTCGGGATTTATTTCTTTTGTATAATAACATTCGTCATCCCTTTTCCAGGTATTTGGAAGGAATGATGTGGAAGGATTGTTGTGATCGATAATAATTTCTGTAAAAGGCTGATGCTTTGCATGACGCTCAAAAGTGCCGCCTACAAGACGTTTGAACCAGGGCCAGTTTCTTTCAGTGCCCGTTACAGAATGAATGGCAACAAAACCACCGCCTGCTTCTATGTAATGCATCAGTGCAAGCTTCTGCGCATCGTTATCAAACACGTCATTATTGGTGCTTGTAAAAACGAGCGCATTGTATTGCTTCAAATTATCATCATTAAATTTTGCAGGATCGTCTGATACATCAACGGCAAAGCCGTTTTGTGCGCCTAATTCCTGTATGCATCTTGCAGCAGCAGCAATATTGTCGTGCACATAACCTTTGCCATTTTTTGTATAAACAAAAACTTTTGCTTTCTTCCAGCTAACATTATCTGCTGCTGTTTGTTGCCGTGTTTTGCAGGCGCATAATGTAGTTATAATCAACAGGAAGTTTAGCGCAATAAATTTTCTCATGTACCAACTATTGTTTAAGTTAAATGTGAACTGACTACTGACAACTCACTTATTTATTTTTTGTATGCTGATGACCGGCGGTTGTGCAAAAGCCTTCCATATAGCTTCTGCTTCTTTGGCCGTTATAGTGCCGTCGTACACCAGCATCCTGTATTTTAAAACATTGTTTTTACCCGGCATTAAAACCCAGCTTTTATTTCTCGTGGGGCTAAAGCTGAAGAATACATCGCCCCTGCCATTCATATCTTCAGGCCATACGCGCATTGGTTCGGGGAAGTTGTAATTGGAAGGATAGCTCATAAACTCAATGCCTGAATGCCCGCTCTGCATATCGCCATCAACCGTGCACCAGCGTGCTGTGGATGCATCTGCGTCTTTTCTCGTTTTACCTTCTGATGTAAGCACCTTACTATTCTTGTTGTCCCAATCCGGCGCAGCGCGGAAGCCAAAACCTCCATAACGGTACTCTTCCAATGTTATCGTATCATCTGCTGCGTTATTCAGTGTTGAAGTGAAATCAACCAGCCAAACATGTTCGCCGGTATTATACACACGCACATCCCACACTTCATTCATAGCGATAGACTCATCACCCTGTTGCGGAATATTAAAAGCCACATGATTTTGTAAAGCTTTGAAACCTGCATACACAGCGCCTGCATCTTTATTAATAAAACCCGCAAAACGCACCGTGCCTTTTTTATCGCCGAGATTCCAGAAATCAACTTCTTTTCCTTTATATAAAACATGCGTCCACGGGTTCCAGATGCCTACATGATGATAATGATCTTTTGGATTGATCTGCGTAAGCACGTTGCCTGCGGGAGACCATAAAGGATGTATGAAGCCGCTGCGTTTGAATGCGCTATCAACGCCTGCAGGCGGATAGTGTGTGCGGTAATTATATTGTAAAACATTTTTGTCATATGCTTTTATAACGAGTGCGGAATCGTCTTCCACCTGCAATGGGTGTTGTTCAGGTTTCCTGTTTTTTTCAATGGATAAGGTGAATGTTCTTTTAGAAGAAACAGGCTGCGGTGTAAGCATCCACCATAAAAAGCGGTGATAATTTTGTTCCACCTGGCAGGCAACTTCAGGCGCGCCGTTTTTACTTATTTCTTTTAACACAAGCACTGAATCGTTTTGCTGCGTTATATTATCAAGATCAATATATACAGGTATGGCAACAGTTGCAGCCGCTGCATCCACCGTAAATGTTGCAAGTACCTGGCAGCCTGCATTAAGGCTGCTGAATAATGTTACAATAACAAGAAATAAAGTACAGGCGGGAACCTTTTTCATTTTGACTTAAGCGAATCGTTTACAGAATGTGTTGAAAACAAAAGTATAGTGTTAAGAACGGGGAAACAATAGCATGATTTTTGAAAAAATTATTGTTAATGTTGCAAACGTTTCCGGAAACGTTTGCAATAAATTTTATTCAACATTCTAAGAGAAAATTTTGAAAACAATTATTGATAAATACATTTTGTTGTATATTGTTTAATGCATTTGGTCATTTTATTTACATGAAAATTGCTTCAATTGGTAGCAGGGAAAATGAGGTTGGGATACAGGCGGAAATCAGTTGCAGAACGTGCGCCTGCCCGGTGATAATCAAAATTTGCTGCGGTATTTTTTAGCAAACAATTTTATGTGCCTTAATTAAATTTAGCAGTACAGTTATGAACCCACTTCATGATATAACTATAAAGGATATTGCACAGCGCTTGAATGTGTCGGTGTCAACCGTGTCGAGGGCATTAAGGGGCAGTACCGATATAAAAAAGGAAACACGGGAGTTGATAATGAAGGTGGCGGACGAACTGAATTACAGGCCAAACCCGATTGCACTGTCATTAAAAGATAAGAAGACAAAAGTGATTGGTGTAATGGTGCAGGAGATAGCTAACAATTATTGCTCGGCTACTATTGCAGGCATTGAAGACTATGCCAATAAAATGGGTTACCAGGTGCTCATATCACAAAGCCATGAGAAGTACGATGTGGAGGTAACCAACCTGCACCTGCTGGCTTCGAGAAGGGTTGACGGAATCATCATCACCTTATCTAACGAAACAAAAAATGCTGCGCATTTGCAGGACCTGATTGATAAAGGCATACCGGTGGTAATGTTTGACCGGGTTTGTGAGTACCTGCCTTCACATAAAGTAATTGTGGATGATTATGAAGGATCGCATAATGCCACCGAACATCTTATACAGCAAGGGTATAAACGCATAGCGCATCTCACGATTTCTCCATGCCTGGCCATAACACAACGGCGCCTGAAGGGTTATAAAGATGCGTTAAAAGCGCATGGCCTGAAAACAAAAAAAGAATGGATAATACATTGTGATTTTGACCCTGTGCACATGGAAAAAGATGTGCGCAATTTATTACTTAGCCCGCACAGGCCGGATGCAGTCTTCAGCTCGGTGGAGCGTTTGTCGATGGTATGTCTCAAAGTCATGAAGCAGTTGAATTTAAAGGCACCCGATGATGTTGCCATTGCCGGTTTTTCCGACAATCCTGTAAGCGGTTTTTTAAGCCCTGCGCTTACTTCTGTTGCACAGCCAACATTTGAAATAGGCCAGCATGCTGCTGCTTTATTGATAAGCCAGATTGAAACCAAAGAGCGGCCAAAGGAATATTCAACCATTCAGCTAAAAACCAGGCTGGATATACGCGAATCTTCCCTGGCAAAAAAGAAACCTGCAAATGCTTTGCAGTAATAATAACAAGCATGGCATCATCACGGCAGCAGGTCTTCTAACTCACTCAAATTAATTTCTTCCAGTACTTCTCTTTCAGGAGGATTGTTTTTCGATTGCCATTTTATTAAACGCATACAGCCACCGGCAATTTCAATTCCCGTTATATCGCCATCATCAAAACAACAGCAGCCACTGTTGAAATAAGAAGGAATAATTTTGGAAAGATCAGGCGCTGTAGGATTTACTGGCTTTGCTTTGGCAATTTCTTCTTCAACAGATTCTATAGCATTATCATCTTTATTCTTTTGGGCTTCGGCAAGTTTTACATATAATCTTTCCAGGTGCGTCAGCGACATAAATACGGGCTGATGTGTGTGGCCTGTTATCAATAACACATTTTTTTCAACGCTGCTCCATTCGTACATAATGGTGTTGTGCAAAGACTTTAATTGATCATTGAATGCAGGCGTGTTGGGATTAATATCAAGCAAGCCCTGTACCGGCCCCCAGATATTTGCTACAAAAAATTTACTAAAAGCATTGCCATCGCTTTGTAAATCCCCCTGGTGGCCATGTGTGAGATAAATTTGAAATGGCCGTTCATTTAAAGTGGTTGTGAGGATACAGCCTTCATATACCGGCACTTTTTCACCATAAATATTTTCCAGTTGTACCCATGCAAGCGGATCGTTTGCCCAATACAAATCATGGTTGCCAAATATTTTTATAAACCGCTTTTGCTGCACAAACAATTTCTCTTTTTCAAATGAAAGCTTATTGTGCTTCTTTACCTGGAAAATATTATTCTCCCATAACTCTTCTCCATCGCCAAGATTGATGAAAGCAAAGCCTTCTTTGAAATAATAATCCAGTGCAGCAACATAAGCCTGCTCGCAAATTGCAAAATCATCCGCTTTATTTTTAGCGCCTTTATGCTGATCGGAGAATATGATTATTTTTTGTGAAGCTGTATTGAAAGGAATTATCAGCCCTTTCTTTTTATCGCCGGCTAAGATTTTTGAATGTAATTCTGTAAGTGATTTAAAAACTCTTTCTTTATCGGGCCGTGAAGAAAATTTTTCCGCCAGGCGTACAACAGGTTTGCGAAAGAGTTTAATGAGCAGTTTCTTCATGCCGCATAAAAATATGGCTTGTTCCCCATTTAATCATATTACCTGCCCGGCAACTTAAAAGCAATATAGGCATCGCGGGAAGTTGTATTCAGCTTTCCGCCTCCGCATGCAATTACGATATATTGATCACCGTCAATTTCATAAGTGGCAGGCGTGGCAAAAGCAGGTGCGGGCAATTTATATTCCCACAATAATTTACCGGTGCGTTTATTAAATGCACGCAAATGCCCATCCCGTGTTGCAGCAATGAATAACAAACCGCCTTTTGTAATTACAGAGCCACCATAATTTTCGGAGCCGGTATGAATACCTTTTGCTGCATAATATGGGTGATCGCCCAGCGTATCACGCCACACATATTCACCTGTATTAAGGTCAATTGCATTTAATGTGCCCCAGGGCGGCGCAATGGCAGGCAGCCCTTCTTTTGATACAAACCAGTTGTAACCGGTAATGGCGTAAGGCATCTTTAAATAAGGGTCTTCTTTTTTTGTTGTATCAATAAATTTTTTCTGCTGTATTGAATGTATATCCAGCACATAAGCGGCAATGGCCTGCTTTTCTGCTTCTGATAATTGTGTAAAAGCAGGCATCATTCTTCTGCCGGCTGATACAAGATCATGCAGTTGTGTTACCGTATATTTTTTATTGATATTAATGAGCGAAGGATAGTTGCCGCCACCCTGCCTTTCAGTGCCATGACAGGTCATGCAATTTGTTTTATACAATCGCTCCCCCGCATTAAGCATCGTTTCATTTTTTGATGCATCGTCTTTCAAATCAACAATCGTTAATATGCTTATTTGTTCATTGGCATTCACATATAAGAGGCCTGTTTCAGGATCATAAGAAGGGCCGCCCCATTCTGCACCGCCATCAAGCCCGGGTACTACAATCGTTCCGCGTTTTGAAAGTGGCTGAAACATATTGCCTTTGTCGTAACTGTCGAATTGCTTTTTTACTGCTGCATAGGAGCTATCCGGCAACAATGTGTTCAAATCATTCTCTGTAATATTTTGCCTTGAAAAAGGAGCAGGCTTAATTACATAAGGTTGCGTTGGCGAAAGACGTTCGCCGTTGAGTTCTGTGTTTTGCGGTACAGGCCTTTCTTCCACAGGATAAATGGGCTTGCCTGTTTCGCGGTCGAGTACAAATACAAAAGCTGTTTTGGTAGTAAAGGCAATGGCATCAATTTTCTTTCCGTCTTTATTGATGGTTACCAATGCGGGTGGAGAAGAAAGATCATGGTCCCATGTATCGTGATGTATGGTTTGAAAATGCCAGATGCGTTTGCCTGTTGAAGCATCCAATGCGAGCATGCTGTTGGCGAATAAATTATCACCACGCCTTTTACCGCCATAAAAATCAAAGGAAGCAGAACCTGTTGGTGCAAATACGATTCCCCGCTTTTGGTCTAATGTAAAACCGCTCCACACATTAGCGCCGCCAATATGTTTGTAGGCGGCTGTATCTTCCCAGGTATCATAGCCAAATTCACCGGGTTGCGGTATGGTATGAAAAACCCAGCGCAGCTTGCCCGTTCTCACATCAAAAGCGCGGATATGGCCGGGTGCTGCATTGGCGCCTTCATCCACACGGCTGCCCATAATAATTACATCTTTATAAATAACGCCGGGCGAAGTAGCCGTAATAAACTTATCGCTTACATCGCGGCCAAGGCCTGTATGCAGATCAAGCCTTCCGTTATTGCCAAACGATACAACGGGTTTTCCATCTGCTGCATTAATGCAATACAGATCGGTGCCCGCAGTATAAAATATACGCCTATCATCGCCTTCATTCCAACAGGTAACACCGCGGCAATTATTCAAAATGAAAAATGATCTTTTACTGCCGCTGAATGAATCAAAAGGATTGAATACCCATTTTTGTTTACCGGTTGCAGCATCGAGCGCAAACAATTTCATTAACGGCGAAGTGCCGTATAAAACGCCATCCACCATTATGGGGTTACATTGTATCTGCGAATGATTGGCAGTATCCACGTCGCCGGTATTGTACGTCCACACAGGCTGCAGTTGTTGTACATTGTTTGTATCAATCTGCGTTAAAGAAGAATAGTGATTATTGTCGCCATTACCGCCATACATTTCCCATCCATTATAATTACTGGTTGAAGAAGTGCAGGCATAAAAAAAATACAGGCAAAATAAAAAGGAGTGCAATCTTTTAAACATGAGCTGACATCAGTTTTGTACCGGGCAACAAAATAAAGTTTTTAATGGCTGTTTAAAAACTTTATTGTTTCGTTGCATGATTGATGATAGTATAAAAAAGCCCGGCCCGATTTCGAAAAACAAGGCCGGGCAAATCAATAATAACATAAGAATTACTTCACCCTTTTACCAATTTTATTTCCGGCAATGGCGTAGTATAGAATGAAAAGAT
>JAEWJV010000154.1 GCA_023386395.1 Bacteroidota bacterium | reverse complement strand
TTGTGCGGACCCCCGTCAATTCCTTTGAGTTTCAACCTTGCGGTCGTACTTCCCAGGTGGATTACTTAATGCTTTCGCTCAGACACACATTGTGTATCACGTATGTCGAGTAATCATCGTTTAGGGCGTGGACTACCAGGGTATCTAATCCTGTTTGATCCCCACGCTTTCGTGCATGAGCGTCAATATCTGCGTAGTAAGCTGCCTTCGCAATAGGTGTTCTATGTCATATCTAAGCATTTCACCGCTACATGACATATTCCGCTTACCTCCACAGCATTCAAGATATATAGTATCAACGGCAATTTTCAGGTTAAGCCTAAAGATTTCACCACTGACTTACATATCCGCCTGCGCACCCTTTAAACCCAGTAAATCCGGATAACGCTTGCACCCTCCGTATTACCGCGGCTGCTGGCACGGAGTTAGCCGGTGCTTATTCATCTGGTACCGTCAGACGACCTAGAAAGGCCTTTTTTCGTCCCAAATAAAAGAAGTTTACAATCCAGAGGACCTTCATCCTCCACGCGGCATGGCTGGTTCAGACTTGCGTCCATTGCCCAATATTCCTTACTGCTGCCTCCCGTAGGAGTCGGGCCCGTGTCTCAGTGCCCGTGTGACTGGTCGCGCTCTCACGCCAGTTACTGATCGAAGGCTTGGTGGGCCATTACCCCGCCAACTACCTAATCAGGCGCACAGCCATCTTCAAGTGATAAATCTTTAAAATTAAAAAGATGCCTTTCTAATTTACTATGGGGTATTAATCCGGATTTCTCCGGGCTATTCCCCGCTCGAAGGAAGGTTCTGTACGTGTTCCGCACCCGTTTGCCGGTCGCCATCAAGTATTGCTACCTATGCTGCCCCTCGACTTGCATGTATTAAGCCTGCCGCTAGCGTTCATCCTGAGCCAGGATCAAACTCTCCATTGTAAAAGATTTGATCTGACTATTAATCTCATTGAAAAATTAACGTCGGATATAATTTGTTGTTACGCTGTTACCTTACCAATAAACATTGCTATTTATTAGTACTGTTACTTTCCATCTTTTCAAAGATCTTAACCTTAACTCCTTACGGAATTTAAAGTTTGTAATGCATTATGGATTTGAACCATTTTGCAGCCTGATTACTGCTTACATTTTTTACGTTTAAAGAACTTTTATTTTAACCCGTTTTTGATTGGGGTTGCAAAAGTAAGAGCCATTTTGTTTCGTTCCAAAATTTTATCAGAAAAATTTGAACTTTTTTTTATTCGTGATCCTTACTAAATTATGAGAAAAAACTGCTTGATTTTCAAAGGATTGCAAAGGTAAAAGCTTTTGGTTTATTATTCAAATTTTCTTTTGCTTTTTTCTTTCGGCTTATTATCTTTTCTATCAATGATCCAGAGCTTTTTTCGAAGCGGGGTGCAAAGATAATCAACTCTCATTTATCATTCAAATCTTTTAGCCCTTTTCTTTGGTCTTTAACGTTTTCTATTCAATGAACTTTTGCTTTTTTAAAGCGGGGTGCAAAGATAGCGGTGTTTAAATAACCAACAAATTCTTTTGCTTTTTTCTTTAGCCTTTAACGTTTTCTATTCAATGAACTCTTGCTTTTTTTGAAGCGGGGTGCAAAAGTAGGGATGTGTACGTTACACACAAAATGTTTTTTAAATAAATTATTTGAATAGACTTCAGTTCGGCCTGCTTGTCAGGCCTATACTACTGAGTATAGATAATGTTTTGCTGTGTTTCCTTAGAGAGGCATAATAAACTATAAAGGCAAAATCCAATTGAAATATTGATAAACAACGCAGATTTGCACAGGTGCAATAAAAAAAGCCGTTATAAAAACGGCTTAACTTGTAAAGGGTTTAGAATAGTTTTATTTGATTTAATTCTCTGAAAGGCAGGTTGAAAAAAGGTTATACAAATATTAGCATTATAAGTTATCCTGCAATATTCAATCTATTAAGTGCCTGACTTTGGTCAATAACTGTTATCATTAAATTAATAAGTGCAACTAATCAGTAGGGTCAAAAAGGCTTAAAAAATCATTCTTACGTCGGGAAGCAAGCGGTATTTCAGTTTTATCTTTCATTTCTATAATTCCACCCTTTCCTTTATGATATTTTACTACATAATTTATATTGATAAGGTGTGAATGATGCGCCCTGAAAAATATATAGGGCGGAAGAACATCTTCAAATTCCTTTAAGGTTTTTGAAGCGGTATGAGATTTTCCATCTTCCATGTAAAAGATCGTATAATTGCCTTTGGCCTCACACCTTACTATATTTTGTACAGGTATTATATAAAATCCAAATGAAGTTGGTAATGTTATAGTGGCAGTATTTCTAGCCGTCGAAAAATTTTTGAGTAACATTTCTATCTGGCGTGTGGTGTTTTGTGCATTAATTTTTTCAGCAGATTTGTTTACCGCCGCAACAAGCTCTTTTATATTAACCGGCTTAAACAAATAATCAAGAGCTGCATATTTTATGGCTTTCAAAAGATAGTTATCATAAGCCGTGACAAAGATGATATTAAATTTTACAGGTTGCAGAATATCCAATAACTGAAATGCATTACCTCCGCTTATTTCTATATCCAGGAAAACGAGGTCAGGCTTTTTTGCTGTAATCAAATTGACTGCTGTTTCTACAGTATTTGCATTTCCGCAAATATTCACCTGCGGGCAATACATATCCAGCATTTTCTTTAACAGTATAATATTCTTCGGCTCATCTTCAACTATAACAGCATTAATTGTTTTGTTCGTCATAATCAAGCGGAAATTTTATTATAACGCGGGTGCCTGTATTACCCTGCTCATCAATATCTTCAATAGCAACCGTTATATCAGAATTATAGATATTATTAAGGCTCTCAATCCGGTTTTTAACCAGCTCCATTCCTTTTGATTCATACACGGGATTTACACTCTTTTTTAATTGAATAGCATTTGCACGACCTATACCATTATCTTCCACAACACAGCAAAAGGCATTCACTTCTTTGAAAAAATGAACAAGAATTTTCCCCTGCCCTTTTTTTAAATTCAACACCCCATGCCTTATACTGTTTTCAACAAAAGGCTGAATGAGCAATGGCGGCAAGAGCAAATTCTTATCTGTATTTTCCTCTGCAGCAATCGTAAAATTAAAGCAGTGCTCGTACTTTTTTTGTTCCAACCCAAGATATGCCCTGAGGTACATTATTTCTTCAGTAAGCGTAATAAATTTTTTCCCCGACATATCTAACGTTTGCCTTACCAGTGAAGAGAAATCCGTTATGTATTCATTCGCTTCTGCAACGTTGCCTGAAAATACGTATTGCTGAATTGAGTTAATGCTGTTGAAAATAAAATGTGGATTCATCTGCGCTTTTAAGGCCATTTGCTCAAGCTCATTGATTCTTTTTTCGCGTAGAAGATTTTCATCTGCCCTTCTTCGAACTGACCTTATTCTCGCTCTTGCCACTAACCACATTATCATTATTAAAATAAGCAACAATAAAACCTGTACCCATAACAACTGCCAATAATGTTCTGCTTTGGTAAAATGAACAGTCAGCATTTTACTTTTCACCCCATATTTATTTACTGCATACATACTTAACGCATAATCGCCCGGGTAAAGCGATGGAAATTCCAATATATTCTGCCTGGTTGACTGCCATTCATCACTCAATCCTTCTAGCTGATAGTAATAAGTGATATCACCTGCCGAGACAAAGGATATACCTGCATATTCAAATCGTAAAAGATTATCACGGCTGGAAAGATGAATGCTATCCTGCTTAGCATACCAGTTAGCTTCATTAGATTGAATATTCAGCAGTTTTAAATTACAAATAGATTTTTGCATAACGCCGTTCGCGTTAAAGAATGTGAGGCCGTAAGGCGTTCCTGCAAATACAGAATCACCGGAGGCATAAATACAATTAATTATTTCGCAATCGAGGCCGTCAGCAGCTGTGTAACTAGTGAGAGAGTTGTTTTTTATATCAATTTTATCAATGCCATTACTTGTACCGACCCAAATATGATCTTTAGATTCATAAATGAATTTGCAATAGTTACTAGACAAGCCATCGTTTACTGTAAAATGTTTAACAATTTTCTGTTTTCGCAAACAAAAAAGGCCGTCATTTTCAGTTCCTATCCATACATCACCATTATTAGTACCGGTAATTTTTACTATCTTATTTTTTAAAACCGGGAAGCGATTCCCTAAATTTATTATGGAATTGCTGCTATTAACAATATAGACGTTATTAAGTGTGCCAATGTAATATTCATCATTTGTTTTATAAACACATGTCGCTCTACTATTCCAAATTGTATCTACCTGCTTATGATCAGACAGGGAGATGTTAAAGACTCCTCTATCAGTTGCAACAATTATAGTGTTATCTTTAATTATAAAATTCTTAATCGATGGGGCTAGAAGGTACACCGACACTTGATTATAGTTCTTTGTATTTATTTTAAATAAGCCAATATTAGTTCCTACAAAGAGGTTATCATCATTTGCCAGGATTTGGGTGAAGTTTTTTATACCAAGATTGGGGTTCAAATGAAATTCCTGCAATGTCTTCTTCTTTACATTTAATTTTCCTAGTAAATTTTCCTCGCTACCAATATAAAGAATTCCCTTAAAGAAACTCATTGAATATATGGGTGCATAATTAAGCTCAGAATTAATCCTATAAGTTTGGAACTTTGTTGATGATAATCGATATAGGCCTTGTGTATTTGTTGCGAACCATAAGTTATTCTCACTATCACTAAAGCACTTATTAGTTACTTTACCTGAAAGAAAACTATCCACAGCCCCTTTTTGATTAATATTATATAGTAGTGTATTGTTGAAAGTTGATATTGCAAAGCAACTATCGTTAACATAAGAAATGGTATGGAAATGCTCTGGCACTTTTAAATTAAAATATTCATTTCTTTTCCAATTATATATTCGAAAAAACCGGTTGTTCTTTATAACCCAATAATATTCGCTTATTATAATAGAAGTTCTTGAAAAATACTCGTTTTGAAAAGTGAGCTTAGGAGAAAACTTTAATTTCTTATATTCATAAATGGAAGTAATATTAGTGCTTCGTCCTTGCAAGACTATATGCATGCTTATATTACCATCTAATGATACCCCAAGGCCACTAACAGAAAAACTCCTTCCATCAATTTTATTAATCTCACTTATTTGATTCTTTGCGGAAAGAATATGTATTCTAGTTGACTCTAAGAAAATTATATTTCCATCCTTATCTTCAGATGCTTTGTAAACTTCCTCTTTTAAATTAAATTGCTTAAGTAAAGAATCGTTAGTGCTATTATAAATTTTCCCCTGATAATAATAATAAATAGTATTTTTAAAAGGAAAGATCCACACCCTGTTCTTGGAGTCAACAAAAAGGCCTATTATTTCATTGTCGTTTAAACCATCCTCCTTTTTGAAATTCTTAAACTGCGAGCCATCAAACCTACTAAGGCCCGTTTCTGTTGCAATCCACAAAAAGCCATCTTTGTCTTGGTCTATTGCATACACTGTGTTTCCGCTTAATCCGCTTTTAACATCATAATGATAGTAATTATATTCCTGGCTTAGGCAAACATTTAAAATAAATAAAGCCAGGAACGTAAACACAATTCGCTTCATGCTGAAAAACCTGATTTATTAAACAAACACCATATCTCACAATCTACATAAGAAACAAAAGTGCTTTAAACTTTATTTATAAACCACAACTAGCTTTGGCCTTCTTTTAGCTATAGTATATTCTGAAGAATAGAACCCCATTGAATGGTATGGGGTTTCATTAGCTAATGATAACATAAATCCATAGTTTCTTGATGGGTTATTTACAAAATATCTGACCATTTTAGTTACCTCAACTGATGTGTTATAATTCCATTGCGATTTTGATGGTGGTATTTCGCTTTTATTTATAGAAGTAAAAGATGGCTGCGTATTCCATGTAACTGAATTTTCATCCCAAGGTGAAGTTATTCTTTGAACATAGACGTTATTAGGCCCGTAATATTCATAAGGTGAACCCGGGTAATAAGAATTGCCTAAGGGCAAGTGCACCGGGCTTGATGACAATCCATATAAAAACATTTTTGCATATACTATTTTTTTCATGCCTGAAATAGATTCTAACCCATTAAAACGAATAAGGGTGCGGCTATAAACCGGGGTACCTTCTATCGTCCAGGCAAAACATTTAAATTGATCAATCGAACCTGCATTTCCGTTTGCGTAAGATGGGTCTGCCGCATACCAATCTATCCATGTATCCTGGCCTTCGGTTTCATTAGGCTGCAAAACAAGCATTGTATATTCAGAGCCCAAATTTGAAATACCCGGCGCAACATCGGCAGATATTTCATCTGCAGAGAAAGTGCTTTCATTCTTAGTGTTTTCATATCCTGTATTTTCTTTTTTGCAGCTATAGAATAAAATAAAGCTTATCAGGGAAAGTATTAGTGGTTTAACGGTTTGAGTTTTCATTTAGTTTAGTTTTATGTATAAATATAAATTAATAAAAGCAATACTCAAATTATTCTTTTGAGTACTATAAAATTTTATAAAAATATTTCTTTTTAAAAAGAATCAACGGAGATAACTTGACTAACCTAAAAACATTTGCTGCGTATTTCAAAGGAAACCTCCAATTATTAAATGGATAGCGAAAGGAAAAAATATTATGCAAAAAAAGGCAAATAAAAAAAACAGGGATCTCAATAAGGAGTAATAGTAAATTAAAAAGATACCATCCTACCCCATACTGTTTTCGGATTCTCAGATAATTTGATACAATAAGCTGCAATCCTTTTTTATCATATAAATAAAAATAACCTTTATCAGACGTGTTGGCAGCAATATTAATAACTTCTCCCTGCAAATGAATAATCTTTAATTCTCCATACACAACCAGATCGCCTACCCGCATTAACCGGGAGCACCATTCAGATTCCTCCGCATACAGAAAAAAATCTTCATCCATCAATCCCGCCTTTTCTATTGCAGTTTTCTTTACCATTAAAAAAGCTCCATTAATCCAATCTACTTTTTGACGTGAGGGTGCAGTAAGTACATTGGTTTTTTTAGCTTTAAAGGCAAAGGCAATATTTCGCAAAAATTTTCCCAGGTATGGCAAAGGCAATAAATGGTTTAATCCTCCTTTCATAAAATAGTTACCAGTGATTTGCGGAGAACCGTCAGTATTAATTAACTGAACTGAAGATGCTATTGCCGCGTCAACATAAAATTTCTGAAGACATTTATCTATGCAGTCATCTACAATAATTGTGTCCGGGTTGAGCAATAAAACTATCTCGCCTTGCGATTGCTTTATGCCCGCATTATTAGCCCTCGCAAATCCGGCATTATAGCCCATATCAATCCATTTGATAAAAGGGAAAGTCTTTAATAAATTATTTTTATCATTCTCATTATTACTGTTATCAACAATAATCCATTCAAAATTGTTGGCTGACGGAAATGCCAATGCACTATTTATACAATCAGCAATAAATTTTCCAGCATTATAATTAACTATGATAATGGAGAGTTGCAACACTTAAGGTTATTCAAATTGATGTTGAAAAAACTTATGAAAAGCATTTTGAAAAAAACATAAATGTTTTGGAAAATGCACCAATATATAAAACAGAAAGAGGAATTTTAAACTGGAACATAAGCATTTTGCAGATTTTAGAAGGTAGATTAACATCATAATACTCTTTAATCTGTTTTAAACTTCGAATTTTCAGATTGCGAAACAGGCGCCAGTAATAATCGTAAACAAATATATTCCTTAAAGAGTCTTCCCCCAGTTTCTCTAATAAATAGAGATTTTCGGGTATTTCAACTTCAAGCTTTCTAAAAGATGATTTGGTAACCTGATTACTATGGATTCCTATATTAATCAGCGGTTTTTTTATTGCAACAAAAATACTTTCTTTAAGTCTGCGTATATAATATTCAAAATCAACAACCCATTTAATTTTTTGGTCGTACCATTCTTTATGATCGTTTTTTATAAGGGTTGTGCTTGGCGAACCAATAAAATTTTCCTTAAAAAGATTTATAGGGGATCTTCTTAGCAAGACCTCATCCGCATTACTTATAACATATCTTTTCTGGATTACATTGTTGTCTTGCACTTCGAAATAACCTGAAAATATAAGCTCAGCATTTGGATTATTTATAGCTGCCTGAGCAAACGAATAAAGGCTTTCTTCGCTTACAAACCAATCATCATTATGCATTAATTTTATCCATTCGCCTTTTGCTTCTGAAATAGCAAAATTCCAATTCTCAGGCGTGCCTAAAGGCACTTTATTTTTGATATAATTAAGTGGCAAAACCTCTTTGAATTGATCAACTACAGGTTTGAGTGAATTATCAGGCGTATCATCAGTGATCACAACTTCATAGTCTTTATACCGTTGCATATGAATGCTATTAAGCAGCCTCATTAAAAATTCAGGATTTTTGTATGCAGGTATACAAATAGATATTAAAGGCATGTTTAATCAACGTTTTTTTTTGCAATAGTTAATAAATGAAATGGCGTAATCCATTGCTGTACTTTAACAGAAAACCCTGCGAATTCAAGCATTTGCTTTATAAGCGTAAAATCAAAAACGTGATGATGAACACACCGATTAATATAATTATTCAAAGTCCTGTCAATTAACTCTTGTTTTGTTTTCACTCCATTATCTTTATTCATTTTATGCAAGTTTATCACCTCATCAAAATGAGTAGCATCATCTTCTCCGATTTGATTTTCATAATCTTTTTTTAGATGTTCTATCGCGGTAATAGGACGCAATTCATCAAACGTAAAATTTTTATCAGGCAGTATCAATATCAAATCCCCATTCGGTTTTAATACCCTGTTCCATTCTTTTAAAGCTTTAATAGGATTCGCAGTATGTTCAAGGCTATGGCATGAAAGCAAGAAATCATAGCTGTTGCTTTTAATTCCTGCCAAATCTGTTGCTTCGCGTATGTATTGGTAACCAATTTTGGTATCGTAGTAAGAGAAATTGTTCCCTTCTGCAATATTACCTTCCCATATAGTACTGTTGCTAAAATTCACCCCGTCAATTCTTTTCGCAAATAAATAAACCGGAAAATAAGAACGGATGGAAAAAAAATGGCTTGGGCCACCAATTTCCAGTCCAATTTTTGATTTTAGTTTGCCTGCAAAATTTATTAGCCCTCTTTTTTCACTATGCAACAAGTATGAAATACTTGTGATGATTTTTTCCTTGATAGTCATAACGTATTAACGCAAAATAAACATTACTCAATAAATTTTTGTTTAGGCGCACCTATATTTGTTGCATATTAACTATACAAATGGGATTTTACGAACACATAGGTGTTAGAGAAATAGGTTTAAAAACTATAGACTTCATCAATTTCATTCGTTTGTATGGAATAAAAGATGGAGCTAAACTCTTTTCTTCCACACTTATACAGAAAAATGGGAAGTATTTAGCAAAAGCATCTTTTTTGAAAAAGCCTTTCATTTTGCGTAATAATGAGTCTGATAAAGCCATTTTTTATCAGGTCTTTTATGAAAAACAATATGATTTATATGATGTTGATTTTCCCGATGCAAAAAGAATTATAGATGGAGGTTCGAATATTGGTTGTGCTGCAGTTTATTTTGCCATTCGTTTCCCTCAATCTGAAATTCTTGCAATCGAGCCCGAGAATAATAATTATGAATTGCTAGCAGACAATATAAAACCCTATGAGAATATCATCCCAATGCAGGTTGGCATTTGGGATAAAAATGAACCGCTGTCAATAGCAAATCCTGAAGGCGGTGCCGCTGAATTTATGTTTGAAAGCAAAGGGCGTGACGACAATAAGATATCAGGCATAACAATTCCGCATTTACTCGAATTGCAACATTGGGATGAAGTTGACATTATTAAGCTTGATATAGAGGGAGCTGAAAAAGAAGTGTTTTCATCAGACGATTTATCATGGTTGAAGAAAGTAAAGCTTTTAATTATTGAGTTGCATGATCGTTATAAACCTGGTTGTACAAAAACTGTATTTGAAGCATTAAATAAATTTAATTATGATGCCTATTTTCACCATGAAAATATTTTTATATTTTTTAAACAGTAAGATGTGAAAATTGCTGCCTGTGTTATTTTATATAACCCTGAACAATCAGTTGAATCTAATATTAACTCTTACCAGCTAGTTGAAAAAATTTATATTCTTGATAATAGTAATATTCCGCACATCAACCGGTTTCCATCACTATCTAATCAACCCAAGATAATATACATACACAATGGCGTTAATGAAGGCATATCCAAGCGATTAAACCAGGCTTGTACCTTGGCCACAGAAGAGGGTTTCGACTACCTGCTGACAATGGACCAGGACTCTTATTTTGATGCCGCTTTCATTACCGCTTATTTTAAATGCATGGATGATTTTAAAGAAAAATCAACGGTTGCTATGTTTGGTATTAATCATGAACAAAAAAAAATTACAAATGCAGGCTGCGTTTACCAGGAATGCAAATTTTTAATAACAAGTGGCAGCGTTATTAACCTAGACACTTTTAAAAAAATAGGGCCTTTTGATGAAAATTTATTTATTGATTTCGTTGATGCTGAATATTGTTTCAGATCAATAGAAAATGGCTTTAGGATAATCCAAATCCCGGGCATTTTCATGCATCACAACCTGGGTGAGATACAAACCAAAATCTCTTTAAAAAATCTAAAACCATCTAACCGGTCTTTCCATTCTCCGATAAGATTATATTACATGACGAGAAATATCTTGTATGTTCAATCAAAATATCAGCTAAATTTCAAAAAAGAAATAATAGAATATAAGAAAGATCTGTTAAACAGAATAAAAAACAATCTCCTGTATAAAAAAAACAAAATGCAAACAATCAAAATGCTGTTTAAGGCATTTAAAGATTATAGAAATAAAAGCATGGGAAAGTTACAGGATTAGTTATCTTATCAAAACAAGTGTGCCTTTTTTCATCACCACTCCTTCTGTACATTTTGAAGATACTTTTACCTGGTATACAAATGTGCCTGCGCCTTGCGGAACACCTTTTACAGCTCCATCCCAACAACTATTTATATTGCTGGAATGAAAAACAAGATAACCCCACCTGTCATAAATTAAAATATCAAAATAATCTACAGGTCCCCAATTCTTAAGGCTGAAACAATCATTTAGCCCATCGTTATTAGGTGTGAATGCTCCCGGTACCTGAAAGGGTAAAGAACCCACAGCAAACGATGATTTTACCAATATTGAATCACTGCTTTTACAGCCATTTTGATCTTTTACATTTACAGAATACCAGGTATCTGAAGGTGGCGTTACAACAGGATTATTTATATACATATTGCTGATGAACGTGGCTGGTTTCCAGGTATATTGAACCCCTCCTCTGGCTGTTAGCGTAGCTTGTGGCGTTAAGCAATCAACATCATTTGATTTTGCTAAAGTAACATTCGGAACTTCATTTACTATTATAGAAGTATTTAGCGTATCCGACATTTTACAAACACTGTTAGTAACAATAACGCTGTATATTATATCCGAAACGGGAATAATTGTTGGTGCGGCTGATGATGGATCGGAAATATATTCACCTGGCTGCCATTTATAGATATCGCCGCCTGAAGCAGTTAATATAATCGAATCTCCCAAGCAAACAGATGTGTCTTGGGGGTTAACAGCAAACGCAGGTATGGGATTTACAGTTATTGTAACAGAGTCCTGAGCTGTACATGAATTATTTGCAATTCCGGTAGCCACATATGTGGTGGTTGACGATACTTCAGCTATCGGGTTAGCGATAGTTGTGTTTGATAAACCTGCCGAAGGATTCCATGTATAAGAGGAAGCACCATTGGCATTTAATTGAACCAATGCATTGCCACAAACAATAGTATCGTCACTAACTTTAATATCCGGCAATGGCAATACAGTAATTATCACAGAATCCATCAATACCGGTTTGCTGCTATCTGTTAAAACATGCAGGTAATATTTTGTTGTAATAAATGGATTTGCCACAGGATTTTTTATAGAAGTATTTGATAGCCCTGCGGCGGGAAACCAGCAGTAATCCAGGCCATTAACAGCATTTAGCTGAACGGAATCACTTGCGCAAATTGATGTATCATTGTTAATAATAGCATCGTCTTCTAAAATACTCACATTAACTGTATATTCAGTTGTATCGAGACAACCCTTATTTGTTTTCGCAAACAATTTAACAGCGTAATTTCCAAAAGAAGTATAATTAATTATTGTATCTGTAATATTGCCAGCAGTTACCCCGTTACCGAAATCCCACCAAATATTATCAGCATTTGAAGTATTGCTTTGAAAGTGTATTGAGTTCGGACTGCAGGATTCTTGAGCGTATTTAAAACCAGCTTTAAGGCTACAAAGAGTATCGCAATTTACAACGACTATTTGTTTGCAAAATGAAGTTTGTGTGGGCAACCCCTCGTCAACACTTAAGTTAATGTTATACACACCAGCTTTATCATAAATAATTTTAGGTGGATTTGCCTGTGTTGTACCAGCAATGCTGGAGTTAGAACAGCCTGAAAATCTTAATCGTGTCAAAGTATTGTTATGAGCATTTGGTATTATTGTATATAAGTCATTTTCAACCCGAAACAATTTAGAAAATGAATGAGGGAAACTTAAGTTTCCAATATTACCTAAAGAGTATGCAGATGGTATGCTTTCAATGTCGTTATTGAAATCAAGATGTACTATATCGTTATAGTTATCATCCCCATTTACAACAAAACCTATAATCTGATCACAATACTTTTGAATATAAATATCAAAACAGCCCTGCATCATGCCACCGACATTACCAATATCTATCGCAGTAGGAGTATTAAGCAAGGAAGCGCCAAAATTTAATCTTGTTATTTTATTTCCTATCGCATTTGTAACAAAAACATACCAATTATTATTATATTCAACAGCGTTTAATCCTGTTGCTCCATTCAATACTCCAAAATTACCAAGGTTTGTAGCAACCGGCACACCACTGAAATCAGTGCCAAAATCAAACCGGGTTATGGTGCTATTATTGAAATTAGCAGTAAATCCATACCATTTATTATTACTGTTAAATACGTATAATTTGTGCGGGTAAGACAGGTTTCCCATATTACCCCAATCTGTAACGCTCGGTGTTGTATTTTTTATATCTGAACCAAAATCAAGTTTCATTATATATGGAGGGTTTCCATCAAATTCATTACCCCCTACCACAATACCATACCAATGATTTCCTATATTAATGATCTGTACACCCTCAGCCTGATCTTTAATCATCCCATTAATATTGCCAAGTTCCACAACTGTAGGGGTATTAAGCATGCTGTTGCCAAAATCTAACCTGATTATACCCCCGGGATGATTATTAATCACAAAAACATAATAGTTCCCGTTTTGAGAAACTATGTCGGAATAATCTGGCAGAAAAAAGGCTGAGTTCATATCACCCAAATTTTGGCCTGTAGGTTTTTGATTTATATCTGCCTGGCAAAAACTCCAGTAATAATTAGAAGCCCCCACAGATGTATTAGTAAACTGAACAGGAGTATTAATACAAACAGTATCGGGACCAGTAAAATTAGCAACTACGTTGGTCAGATAAGAGTGAGTCGGCTTTGTTTCTAAAAAACCATTTGCTGTTTTCATTTGCGTCACGATTGGCCTTATTAAGGGGTTGGCATCACCAGTACCATTATACTTTGGAATTATATCTGCTCTGGCATAAAAAGTAGGATTGGCAGTTGCTCTATTTATTAAAGCCTCAATCGTTAATTGATTTTTTGAAATAGCTAAGTCTCGCATTTCCATACCCAAAATTTCTTTGTTTTCTTTAAGCCAGTTATCACAACTCTGCGCAAAACTTATTACGGGAGCTATCCAAAATAAAATAAGGGTAAAAA
>JAEWJV010000143.1 GCA_023386395.1 Bacteroidota bacterium | reverse complement strand
ATAGACAGGGATGATACTTCTGGTTTCATTTTAAAAGTACTTTGAATTTCAAAGCAAGTAGGTAAAAAAATTTATTCTATATTCTTAATCATCTTCTCCAGTGCATCCAAATGCGCACGAAAAGCTTTTTCGCCCGATTTGGTGGCTGAGTAAAGTGTATTGGTTTTACGGCCGATAAATCCTTTCTGCACTTTTATATAGCCGCTTTCTTCAAGCGCTTTTATATGGCTGGCGAGATTTCCATCCGTAACATTTATCAACTGTTTCAAATCATTAAAGTTGATAGATGCATTTACCATAAGTGCACTCATTATGCCTAACCGTATGCGGCTGTCAAAAGTTTTATTTAAGTTTTCTATTGGATTCTTCATGCTTTATTTCTTCAGTTGCGTTCATATTTCCACCACATAAACGTACCATATATGATATGGAGTAACCCAAAACCTGCAGCCCAGAAATATAAACCATATCCCATGAAACCTAAATTTATAAGGCCTAATAAAATTTCGCCGTATGCAAGATATCTCGTTTCGGGAAGCGTGTATTTGCTGGCATTTAACATGCCGAGGCCGTAAAATATTAAGCAGCCGGGCGCAACAAAACCGAATACACCATTATTAATTAAGGCCAGCAAAAATATGCCGCCGGTGATAACGGGCACTGTTACATTAATAATAAGACGCTTTGCCGTAGTGCCCCAAATAGGCGTGTTTGTTTTTTTACTGCGTTGATACGTGAATATAAAAGCCGTAAGCAGTGCAGCAAGAAACGTTAGCATAGCAACCTGGAACAAACGGCTGTGCAAGAAATCGCCATAGAGAATAGAATCGGCATCAGCTAATGAAGCCTTTAAATTATGCACTGCACGTTTATTCCTTTCAATTATATCTGCGGAAACTGTTGCGCCAATTAAAGCACACACCCCTGCGGAGATGCCGCTCAGGCCGCTTAAACTTATAAAACGGCTGCTGCGTTCCATCATTTGTTTTATATCACGCAGATCGCTTGAAAGCTTTTCAGACTCATTCATAAAAGCACTTTGAGAAACAAAGTAAACGTGTAAAATTTATTTTATCAAAAATAATTGCTGCAGATGCACAGAATTTTTTTCTGTGCATCTGTAACTAAAGAAAATTATAAAACAATTAGTGTGCTTACTGCAAAACTTCATTAAGCTTTTGCTCAAGTGCAGGGCCACGCAGGCCTGATGCAATGATCTTTCCCTGCGGATCAATTAAAACATTAAAAGGAATACCATCAAAATGATACAATGAAGCTGCAGCGCTTGGCGATTGCAGGTCGCTTATATGCGTCCAGGCAAGATGGTCATCCTGGATGGCTTTTATCCAGGCTGCTTTATCATCATCCAGCGAAATGCCAAGAATATCGAAGTTTTTATTCTTAAACTTATTGTATGCTTCCACTACATTCGGGTTTTCCTGACGGCATGGTGCGCACCAGCTTGCCCAAAAATCAATCAACACATATTTGCCTTTAAAATTACTGATGCTGATCTTTTTGCCATCCGGCGTAGCCATAGTTAAATCCGGCGCCTGCTGGTTTAGCAATGGATAATCAGCATTTGGATTAACTTGCTTGGCAAGATCCTTTTTAAAACTTTCCAGGCCTGCATGTTGCGGAAAACGTTTGGCTGCACTTTCTGCAAGACCCGCCAATGCTTCCGGCGCCATAGCACCTCTTGCCCTGTCTAAAACAAAACAAACAATAGCAGGGTTTTTAGAATTGTTGATGGTAGAAGATAACAGGTTACCAAGCGCAGTTATGCGATTGGTATAATCCTGCTGAAGGTTTTGCACATGGTTTGAATCTTTTGCAGTTTCTTCTGTGAGCGCATTTAATTGCTGGTAAGTAACAGCCAGTGCAGAATCTTGCTGAAAATAATCTTTTATAAAAGCGTATAGTTCTTTTGTAGCTTCAGAACCTGTTACTTCAGGAAAATGAAAACCATTAGGGTCAAAATTTATTTTAATATCCTTTGCATCGTTTACCAAAATAACTGTTGGATTATTTTTAAACCCAAGCATAAATAAATTCTGCTGCGCAGAACTTCCCTTTAAAGTATAGTTGCCATCTTTATCAACTTTAGCCGAATCAAGTTTTTTTGTTTCAGGCGTGTTGTAAGAAAGCTCTTCAAGATAAACACTGTCTGATTGTGGGTTTGTAATTTTACCACTTACTGTAAAGTTTTCACCGCTACCATTTTTGCATCCCGCAAACGCTACCAGCGCAACTGCAACCCAGGTTAGATATTTCATTATGTTTAATTAAAGTCAAAAATTTAAAATAAAAAATGTACAATCTTCTATGCCTGTTTTTAAGATTTCAATGCATCTTCCAGCAACTGCGTTACAGATTTCAGGTCCGCCCTGCCCTTGCTCAGCTTTTTTACTTCACCTACAAACAGGCCAATCAAACCTTTTTTACCTTTTTTATATTCAGCTACTTTTTCAGGCATTTTATTGATAACCGTATTCACCCATTCCTGTAGTTGGCCTGCATCGCCCGTTTGAATGATATTAAGCTGGGATGCAAGCGCTGCAATACTTTCAGCATTGTTCTTTATAACAGCAGGCAGCAATTTTGACGCTGCATTTGAAAAACTAACGTCTCCTTTATCAACAATATCAATCATCTCTGCAAGTCTGTTTGGCGCAATGGAATTCAACGAAATGCCTTCTTCGTTTATCAATTGTTTAATGGGGCCGTTTATCCAGTTGGCCGCAGCTTTATAATTAGTTGTATGCCGAATAACCGATTCAAAATAATCTGCAATTTCTTTTTCCAGCGTAAGCTGTGCAGCATCATATTCGTTTAAACCAAATTCAGTTTGATACTTTTTATACAATGCCTGCGGCAACGCCGGCAAACTATTTTTTATGCTGATGAGATATTCGTTGCTTAAATTGATTGGTGGCAAATCAGGCTCGGGAAAATAGCGGTAATCATTGGCTTCCTCTTTTTCGCGAATGGCAAACGTGGTATCGTCAGATGCATCAAAACTTCTTGTTTGCTGGTAAATTTTTTCACCTTTTTCAAGCCTGCCAATCATACGGTCAATCTCAAATTCAATCGCCTTTCTTACGTTGCGTATAGAGTTAAGGTTTTTTACTTCAACCTTGATGCCCAGCTTTGTTTCCCCTTTCAAACGAATGGAAACATTCGCATCACAACGCATGCTGCCTTCTTCCATATTGCCATCACAAACATTTATCCAGCGCACCAGTTTTCTTAATTCAGTTACGAATAACCCTGCTTCTTCAGCAGAATGCATATCGGGCTCAGTAACAATTTCAATTAATGGTGTGCCGGCGCGGTTTAAATCTATGTAACTGTAATCTTCGTTCATATCATGAATGCTCTTGCCGGCATCTTCTTCCAGGTGAATATGATGCAGCTTTACATTACGCTCACCAGTTGAAGTTTTTATGGTTACAAAGCCCGGCCCGCATATGGGAACCGTATGCTGTGAAGTTTGAAAACCTTTTGGCAGATCGGGATAGAAATAATGCTTGCGGGCAAAATAATTTTTCTGATTGATACTGCAGTTACAGGCAATGCCCATCATAACCGCAAATTCAATGGCTCTTTTATTTGTTTTAGGTAAAATGCCCGGATGCGCCAATGTAATTACACCAACATTTTCGTTGGGGGCAGCGCCATAGCTGTTGGCATCGCTGCAAAACAATTTGCTTTTGGTAGATAACCGTGCGTGCACTTCAAGCCCTATAACCGCTTCATATTTTTGCGCTGCTTCACTCATGACCGGCAAAAATATACCTTTAGTCAACAACTGTTTATTAAAAGAAATGTATAAATCCCAATAAAACTAAGGCTTTGCGGATTTTATAAAATGAATAAAGTAAACTTTTGTTTACATTTTGTGACGGCCAAATTCAGAAGTGCTTACAAATTACATTTGCATCATGAAAATTTATTTCAATCGTTTCTTCTTATTTATTTGCTGTGTAATCGTTATCGTTTCCCTTTGTTCATGGGGTTTTTATGCACATCAAACTGCTACGCAGCTTGCCGTGTATAAAATGCCGAAATGTGTGCGCCGTTTTTTCTTTTCCAAGATGGACACAGTTGCTATTACATCAATCAGGCCGGATAAACGCCGTTATATTGACAGGAGCGAAGGCCCGAAACATTTCATAGATATTGAGAATTATGGCAACGGCGCCGTATTGTATATGCCACGGGATGTGCAGCCTGCCGTTGAAAAATATACCTGGGATATGTTAAAAAAATATGGCTTTGTGCCTTACCAGGTTTTAATTGAATACGATTCGCTGGTGAATGCTTTAAAAAGAAATAATGCAGACAGCATTGTTTTTTATGCGGTTGACCTGGCGCATTATATTGAAGATGCCTGCGTGCCGCTGCATACCACCAATAATTATGATGGCCAGCTTACAGGCCAGAAAGGGTTACATGCTTTATGGGAATCTACTATACCCGAGCTTGAATTAAGCCGGTATAATTTACATTCAAAACATAAAGCGGCTTATATAAAAAACAAAGGTGAAACTATCTGGACTGCCGTGAGAAGGGCGCATGCCTTATTGCCTGAGATGTTCGAAAAAGAAAAGGAAGTCGCCAAAAATTTTCCTGACAGTTCCAAATATGAGGAACGCATGTATTATGGCCGCAAAACAAAAGTTTATACAGATGCTTTCGCCAAGCAATATGCGGCAGCTTTAACCACCACTGTAAATGATCAATTAAATTATTCTGCCAATCTTGTCGCCGATTTCTGGTATTCTGCCTGGGTGGATGCCGGCAAGCCAAATTTGAAAGATCTTTATGAATTTAACCGCAGTGAAAGAAAAGGCTTGCGCAACGAATTGAAGGATTACAGGAAAAATGATTTGCTGCAGGATAATTTGTTAAGAGCGAAAAAAGAGTAAAGAAGAATTTTTATCTCAGATAAAATGTAAAGGACATCATTAGCCTTCTCTTTTATCATTTCCGTTCTGTGGTCTGTTCCTGTTGGCCTGGTCCCGGTTATTTCCTTGTTGCGGTGGCCGTGGCTTATTTGGTTTCTGGAATTGCTTTTTTTGCTGTGGCGGCATATTCCTTTGCGGCGGAGGCCCTTGTCTATGCTCCTTTTGCGGTTGCTTTGGCTGTCCTTCCCTGCGCTGCTGTCTTTGTTTTTCCTTATTACGCTGCGAGGTTTTTTCCAGGTTGCCAATAGTTAAATGGCCAACCACATCCACAAAACCATGTTCTATTTCTTTGGCCGGAATTAGCTCAACCGGTTGAAGATCATCCACTTTTACGCCTTTTGCATTTAGTTGTTTTATCTCTTTTACACGACGAATGGTTAAAGGATAATGTTTTG
>JAEWJV010000127.1 GCA_023386395.1 Bacteroidota bacterium | reverse complement strand
GAATTGTATGATGGCATAAGTGGATAAAAGCAGCCCGCCATAAGCGCTTGCCTCATTGATGGAAATGTGTTTCAGTTCGGCTATCAGTTCGGGCAATACGGGAATGATAAGCCCCCAGCCCATAGTGTCAATCAATAACGTAATAAAAATAAATCCTACTGCTGCTTTTCTGTCGTTAGCCATTGTGTTTCCGGTTTGCTGCGCAAAGGTGTAAGAAAATTTTTAAACTATGAATGTAGTTGGCTGCCTGCAATGTTTTTCTTAATCTTCAATCTGCAATATGGTTTTGGCAAGTGCAATGCTGCCGGCGTCGCCGGTGTATTTTTCTTTTTCGTCGGATAACTTTATCACGTTTGTCCATGGCCCGCATTCGGGGTAAGCTTCGGAAAGTTTCATTTCAATATTCATGGGCGGTAATCCCACATCGTTTGTAAAATTGGTGCCAATGCCAAAAGATATGCCTATTTTATCTTTAGCAAAAGCTGCAATGCGTTTTACCTTTTCAAAATTCAACGCATCAGAAAATATAATGGTTTTTGAAAGCGGGTTGATGCCAAGGCTTTTATAATGGGCAATGGTGGCCTCAGCAAAATCAAGCGGGTCGCCACTATCATGACGAACGCCATCAAACAGTTTCGCAAACTTTTTATCGAATTGCTGAAAGAAAACTTTTGTAGTGAATGTATCGGACAAAGCAATGCCCAAATCGCCGCGATAGGTTTCCGTCCAATGTTCCAGCGCCATTGAATTGGCCATTTTATAACCATATTTTGCGGCATGAAACATAAACCATTCATGCGCATGCGTGCCAATGGGTTTTGTGTTGTAAAGCTGCGCAAAATGCACATTGCTGGTGCCCACAAATGAAGCACCGCCGTTTTCTTCCAGTGCACGCATAACAATTTTATGCACTTCGTAAGAATGCCTGCGGCGTGTGCCGAATTCTGCAATGGTTATCCCGAGTTTATTGTAGCGTTCTATCTTTTCTTTTGTAACAGCGTATACTTCCTCATCGCTTATGCGCTCCATATTATTCAGCCTGTAATACAATTCACTTATCATGCATAGCAAAGGCACTTCCCATAAAATGGTGCGGTACCAATATCCTTCCACGGCAACCGATAATTCGCCGCCGGTTTGCTGTATATGCACTTCGTTTGGGTTATAGCGGTAACCTTCCAGAAAATCAAGATATGTAGACGGAAGGTAGGGGCATGTATCTGCAAGAAACTGCCGCTCTTGTTTGGTGAGTTTTAAATCGTACATACCATTTACCGACTGCTGCAATGCTGCTGCAAAACCATCAGGGAAACTATGTTTGCCGCGATTGATGAAATGATATTTCGCTTTGGCCCGGGAAACAAACGCGCCACGGCAAACTGCATGGTGAATTTATAAAAATCGTTGTCGAGTAGAGAAGCTAAATAAAATTTCTGCATGGCAATAACAAAGCAATTTATGTACTGAAATTTGTAACGGAATTTGAAAATAGCATTTATTATGGAGGATGTATTGGGTGAAGCATTAAAAGATTACCAGCAGGGCAATGATCGTTATAAGCTTTGGATACACAATACCTATGGCAGGAAAGAAGAGATGCCGGTGGAGATTTATTTCAGGAGTGGTAAAGAAATGTCGCCGCTGGAGTTGCTGGCGCTGGAAGGTTGTGCAGGCGATATACTGGATGTGGGCGCTGCTGCGGGCTGCCATAGTTTATTATTGCAGCAAAGAAAACAGCGTGTTATGGCAATGGATATTTCAGCGGGAGCGGTTTGGGTAATGAAACAACGTGGTATAAAGAAAGTGGTGCAGGCAGATATTTTTTCCTGGCAGGAAAAGCAGTTTGATACCTTGCTTTTTTTAATGAACGGCATCGGGCTTGCCGGAACACTGGATGGACTGCGAATGTTACTGCATCATCTTAAACAATTACTGAAACCCGGCGGGCATATCATATTTGATTCTTCGGATATACAATATCTTTTTGTACAAAAAGAACGCCCGGGGCATTATTATGGGGAGATTGATTACAGGTATGAATACCGCGGTAAAATTTCCGGTTGGTTTAAATGGTTATATGTGGATGCATTAACCATGCAGTCCATTGCCCGGGATTGCGGTTTTATCATGGAAGTGCTGGAGGAAGATGCATCGGGGCAGTATCTTGGGCGGTTGGTGATGCAATAACAATATGGGAAAATATAACAGCTAGCTATGATGCTCATCATCCACAGGCAGGTTGCAGCTAATAATTTTAGTAATTTAGCCGTATGTTTTATATCGCTGATTTGCATACACATTCAAAATATGCCGGGGCTACCAGCCCTAATTTATGTTTGGAAACCATATACCAATGGGCTTTAATAAAAGGAATAGATGTGGTAAGCACCGGCGACTTCACTCATCCCGGGTGGCTAAAAGAATTACAGGAAAAGCTGGAGCCTGCCGGTAATGGATTTTATACACTAAAACAATTGCCGGGTATGAATGTAGTGCCAGGCATAAAGCCGGAGGAACGAAAAGTGCATTTCTGTTTGTCGGTTGAAGTGAGCTGCGAATATGTTATAAAGCACCGGCGGTACCGTACACATCAGCTGATCTACGCAAAAGATTTTGAAACAGTGCATCGTATTAATAAAACGTTATCTCAGTATGGAAACCTTGCAGCAGATGGAAGGCCGTCGCTAAATATACAATCACATGAATTGTTTAAAATCATTCTTGAGATTCCCGGGACACATTTTATACCGGCGCATATCTGGACACCCTGGTGCTCTTCCATTGGTGCAATGGAAGGCCATCATTCGCTACAGGATTGCTTTAAAGATGTGACGCATGAATTGTTTGCGGTTGAAACAAGTCTTTCTGCCGACCCGGTTATGTGCCGGCGTTATGATGCCCTGGACCATCTTACATTGGTTTCAAATTCAGATGCACATTCCCCGCATAATCTTGGCCGTGAAGTGAACCTGCTGCATACTGAACTGAGCTATGATGCTATGTTCAATGCATTTATGGCAAAACAAGGCTTTGCAGGAACGTATGAGTTGTTCCCACAAAAAGGCAAATGTTATAGTACAGGACATCGCAACTGTAGCTTTTGCTTAAGCACTAATAAGCCAAATATTGTTATTTGTCCTGTATGTGGCAGGCCATTAACCATTGGCGTATCTCACCGTGTTGAACAACTGGCTAACAGGATCGGGAATGATGCAGAAAAGAATGTCCAGCCATTCAAATATATCTTGCCGTTGCCTGAAATATTAGCGGAGATAAAAGGTATAAAGGCTGAGAAACCTTTGGATACAAAAATTGTTACGCAACTGTATTCAAAAGTTGTATCACAATTCGGCAGTGAATTTAATATCCTGCATCATGCCCCATTGGGAGATATTCGGCATCATCATTATAAATTATCTGTTGCCATTGAAAGGTTACGCAACAATGAGAAACATTTTACTGAAGGTTATGATGGTGTTTACGGCCGTATTTATTTTTTTAACAAGGATGAACTGAATATAAAGCCTGCACAAATGACTTTGTTCTGAAAAATATCTCAAATACCTTACTTTTTTTTCAAATCTTTGAATATGCTTCAAGCATGGAGGACTTTAATATCTTCAATCGCTTTCCTGAATAACGAATGATTTTTTGTTTGGCAAATTCGTTGGCTATCCTGAAAAATGTTTCATAAATGGTACCTGCAAAAGAAGCTATATCCTGCCGTGTAAGCACTACATTAATATAACCTTCTTCATCTGTGCCAAATTTCCTTTGCAGCATTAAAAAAGTATCGGCAATGCGGCCCCTCACATCCATGAGGGCAAGATCACGGATGCGTTTTTCAGCATCCTGCAGTTCATCAGAATAAAACATCATTAACTGCAGGGCAAATTCAGGGTTTACCTGTATTGAACGGAGAAAGAAACTGCGTTCAATAAAACAGGCTGTTATATCTTCCAGTGCAGTTGCAGAAACAGGATAGATGGTGTCGCTGCCCAGCCCGCGATGGCCTATCACATCCCCGGCTTTTGCAAAGCGTATTACCATTTGCCTGTCTTCCTCCCATGATTTATGCACTTTTAATTTGCCCTGTTTTAAAAAAAATATGCCTTTTACGGCATCGCCTTCCTTAAATAACTGGTCACCCTTTTTCATCCGCACGGTTGTTTTAAACTGTTCTATGGAGGGTACCCATTCTTTTAAGCAATGTTTGCACAGAAAGCAAATTTCAGGGTTACAATCCTTATAATTCCTGCCATTCATGGCTCAATAATAAAGAAAAATCCAATGAGGCTAAGACATTGAAAACATTGCTTATAATATTTAAATTGTCATAAAATTTCGTCAATCAGTTCAAAAAATATATTTTATGATATACTTTTGCACCCTTTAAATTATAAAATGATTCGAGCGAATAGTATTCCGGTATCCCCTACATTAGATGAAAGCTTTAAACCGGAGACTATACCTGAGAGTGAGCAACCTGTTACCGGAAGGGTATTTTTACTGAGCCTCCAGGCCGTTTTAAATGCATTGGTCATCGGCTTTATAGCCAAAGGCCTTGTCCTGGTGATAGACCTGATTACCAACATATCTTTCTACGGAAAATTTTCTTTTGAGGCTATAACGCCTCTGCACAATACATTAGGCTGGATAGTAATACTGGTGCCTATTGCAGGCAGTATTATTGTGGGCATTATGGCGAGATTTGGATCTTCTGCCATACGTGGCCACGGCATACCGGAGGCTATGGAAAAGATCATAACCGGCGAAAGCAAAATCCCGGTAAAACTTACTTTTTTAAAGCCCATATCAGCAGCAATCTCTATTGGAACAGGCGGCCCGTTTGGCGCGGAAGGCCCCATTATAGCCACGGGTGGTGCATTTGGCTCGGTGAGCGGGCAAATCATGCGCATATCATCAAGCGAAAGAAAGATAATGCTGGCTGCCGGTGCCTGTGCAGGTATGGCTGCTATTTTCGGAAGCCCACTGGCTGCTACTTTGCTGGCCATAGAACTATTGTTGTTTGAATTCTCGCCCAAATCTGTAATACCTGTTGCCTTATCCTGCGCCACCGGCGCGGCTGTGCACCTGGTATGTTTTGGAAACACGCCGGTTTTTGCAATGCCGGATATACCGGTGGCTTCAGGCATCGCATTGATTACCTATGTTGCTATGGGTTTGGTAATAGGTGTTATCGCCGCTGTCATTTCAAAATCGGTTTACCTGCTGGAAGATTATTTTGAAAAGCTTCCTGTACACTGGAAGTGGTGGCCGGCCATTGGCGCCATTGTAGTGGGCGTTACCGGTTATTTTGCGCCATCCACTTTGGGCGTGGGCTATTCAAATATTACAAACCTGCTTACCGGTTCACTGCCTTTAAGCATGTTGTTTATATTATGCTTTTTAAAGTATATTTCGTGGGCTGTTGCTTTAAGCAGCGGCACATCCGGCGGAACACTGGCGCCCTTATTTACCATTGGCGGCGCAACGGGTGCATTAATTGGCGTATTGGTATTGCAGGTGTTTCCCGGCAGTGAAATAAATATTGCCACGGCAGCACTTATAGGCATGGCTGCTATGTTTGCCGGTGCGTCAAGGGCTATACTTACCTCTATTGTTTTTTTGATGGAAACCACGGCGCAGCCGCATGCGTTGTTGCCATTGATTGGCGCATGCACGGCAGCTTATTCTATTTCTTTCTTCCTGATGAAAGGAAGTATAATGACTGAAAAAATTCAAAGGCGCGGCATACGCACACCCGATGTATACAGGCCCGACGTTTTGCAAACCATTAATGCATTAACTGTGATGGATGATGCGCCGGTGCTTATTTGCATTGATAACAAAATTGGCGATATTAAACAGTGGCTACTGGATAATATCAATACTTACCAGGACAGCTTTCTTATTATAACAGATAAAAAGGAAAACTTTATTGGCTATGTGGAAACCGGCAAGGTGTTTACCGCCGATGACAGCATTGCTTCAAACTCCATTCAAACCCTGATTTCAGAAAAGCTGCCGGTTGTGCAGGAACGGCAAAGCCTGGCCTCGGTTTCTGAAGTAATGGCTAATTACGATATGCAATGTGTTGTAGTAATAGAAGGTAATAACAAAAAAGTAAAAGGAGTTATTACTTCAAACGATATTGTGCAGGCTTACAGCAATCATTACAAACAGGAGAATGATTACCAGGTTTCCATTTCTGTAAAGAGAAGAACGAAAAAGTTTTTGATAAAAGGGAAATATTTTATGCAGTCAAAATTCTCAAAAGAAGACATCTAATATTTATAAAAACTAAAACATTTTAGTATGAATTACGATTATGAGCAAACGGAATTCTCCAAATCAGTGTTATCGGGATTGTTTGCCGGCATCTTTGCAACCTTTGCCAATCTTATCTTCAATTTTGCGTACCGCGCCATAACAGAGTATAATCCTTCGGCCCTTATTAATGTATCATCTATCATTATTATTTCTGTATTGGTAGTAACAATAAGCGGTGTGCTGTTTTATTTTTTCAATCATTATATAAAAGGTGGCAGCATTATATTCAGAATAGTGTTTATTGCACTTACTGGCATTGCTGTTTATTATTCACTGCATGCACCACATTCAGGCGACGCCCTTGCTGTAAAACAGTTTGGTGAATTGCTGGCCGGCACAATTATTATACTAGGCGCTTTTATTGTTTTTTTTGTGCCTTATCTGTTCACGCATGAGCATGTATTTAGCTGAGCTGTATAATTTTCTTCCCCTTTACAAATTCCTGAGTAGCTTTAGGCATGAGAAATTTTGATACAGATTGTGTTCATCCGCTTAATGATGAATTGTATAATGGCGCAGTTACTTCGGGTATTCAGCCGGCAGTTGCTTACGAATATATAGACCGCAAAACATTACAATATCCCGGTTTTTATTCTACCTATAACCAGCAAAGGCTGGGACAGATTATCTGCAACCTCGAGCAGGGTGCATGGGGTATGGTTTTTAGTTCGGGCATGGCTGCTATAAGCACGGCTATTCTTAGTTTTTTGAATAATGAAGACCATATCATCTTCTCCAAAGATTTGTATGGCGGTACGCTGAAATTTGCCAGCGATGAATTACCGAAACGCGGCATTAAATGCAGTTTTGCGGGCGATGTTGAAGCCTTTAAAAACCTCATCCGCAAAAACACCCGCATCATTTATATAGAAACGCCTTCCAATCCTTTATTGAATATACTTCCGCTTGAAGAAATTGCGGCTATAGCCAAAGCCAATAATATTCTTACTATTATTGACAACACATTTGCTTCTCCTATAAATCAGTTACCGCTTTTGCATGGCTTTGATATTTCTGTGCATAGCGGAACAAAATACCTGGGTGGGCATAACGATCTTCCTTATGGCGCATTGGTATCCAACAGCCATGAAAATAAAGATGTGATTTTTAATACTGCTAAAATGTATGGCGGCTCATTAACGCCTTATGAATGCTACATGGCAGAAAGGAGCTTGAAAACGCTTTCATTAAGGGTTAAAAAGCAAAATGAAAATGCGTTGGCCGTAGTGGAGTATTTAAATAGGAATGCAAACATTGAAAATGTATATTATCCCGGTTTGTTTTCGCATCCTCAATATAACATAGCGGTAAAAC
>JAEWJV010000068.1 GCA_023386395.1 Bacteroidota bacterium | reverse complement strand
GGCGTAAACTTCGCGCCCTATAAAAACAGGATTGAAGAGAGCGTGGGCAGAAAAATTGATTCTATTGAATTGTTTCCTGCAAGCGAAGGCTTTTTTGCTTTCCAGGATTCACAAAAGGCAGAAGGCTTATTATTAAATACCGATTCAGGCATCTTCTTTGAATTCATTCCCGCCGGCGAAATTGGAAAGCCTAATCCACAAAGGCTGCAGTTAAAAGATGTAAAGGTTAACGAGAATTATGCAATGATTGTAAGCAACAATGCAGGCCTCTGGGCTTATGATGTTGGCGACATGATAAAATTTGTAAGCGTTAAACCTTACCGCCTGGTGGTCACCGGCAGGACCAAACATTTTATTTCAGCTTTTGGTGAACATGTAATTGCAGAGGAAGTGGAGTTTGCATTAACGCACGCAGCGGAAAAATTAAATACAAATGTTATTGAATTTACCGTAGCGCCAATGGTGGCGCAAAAAGAAGGCAGGAGTTATCATGAATGGTTCATTGAATTTGAAGACATGCCTGAAAATATTACAGCGCTTGCTGAAGAAATTGATAATACGCTGCGGGGAAAAAATATTTACTACGATGACCTGATAAGCGGCAATATCCTTGAACCTTTAAAAATAGTGCCTATCAGAAAAAACGGCTTTATAGATTATATGAAATCAATTGGCAAACTGGGCGGCCAGAATAAACTTCCACGCTTAAGTAACGAAAGGATAATTGCAAACGCTTTATATAATTACAAAGCCAATTAATGTTGTTGTTTCAGCAAATGCGTTCATTTTATTTTCAGGTATTGTATTTGCTGAACGGCGTGTCTTAATTCTTTTATCTTTACAAAATTCAAGCAGCAGCTATGGTTAAACGTATTGCAATTTTTGGTTCAACAGGTTCAATAGGTACACAGGCTCTGGAAGTGATAGAGGCGAACGCTGATAAATTTTCAGCAGAAATTCTTACAGCTTATACCAACGATAAATTATTAATTGAACAGGCGCTGAAGTTTAACCCCAATATTGTTGTAATTGCAGATGAAAAAAAATATGAAATAGTAAAGGACGCTTTATCCATTACGCCGATTAAAGTGTTTGCCGGCGAAAAGGCATTGAATGAAGTGGCTTTGATGGATTCATACGATTTAATGCTGGCTGCTATTGTGGGTTATGCCGGTTTTCAGCCGACTTTCAATGCTATTGAAGCAGGCAAGCCTGTTGCACTGGCCAACAAAGAAACGCTGGTGGTGGCAGGCGATATTGTAATGCAGAAAGCTTTTGAAAAAAGGGTTCCTGTTATTCCTGTTGACAGCGAGCACTCGGCTATTTTTCAATGTTTGGTTGGTGAAGGCAGGAATAAAATTGAAAAGATAATTCTCACGGCAAGCGGCGGTCCATTTCTTGGTAAAAAGCCCAATTTCCTGGTGAATGTAAAACGCGATCATGCATTGCAGCATCCCAACTGGGCGATGGGCGCCAAAATAACCATTGACTCTGCCACCCTTATGAACAAAGGGCTGGAAATGATAGAAGCGAAATGGTTGTTCAGTTTGCACCCCGACCAGATACAGGTGATGATCCATCCGCAAAGCATTATACATAGCATGGTGCAGTTTGAAGACGGCAGCATAAAGGCGCAAATGGGCCTCCCCGATATGAAGCTGCCCATTCAATATGCGTTGTCATTTCCTCAAAGATTACCTAATCAATTTCCACGATACGATTTTAAAAAACCTTCCACCCTAAATTTTGAAGAACCCGATTTACGCACTTTCCGCAATCTTGTGCTTGCAACAGAGGCTTTATATAAAGGCGGTAATATGCCCTGCATTTTAAATGCAGCTAATGAAATTGCTGTTTATGCTTTTTTGCGTAATAAAATAGGCTTCCTTGATATTACGGCCGTTATTGAAAAAACAATGGAGAAAATCAAGTTTATAGAGAAGCCTGTGCTTACTGATTATTTTGAAAGTGATGCGGAAGCCCGCCAATACGCCGCATCATTAATACAATTATAAAAAAACGCATGTCCTGCCCTAAAGGGAGTAATTCATAGTTGCGCCTTTTATCCGGCTTATATTATTTGATTAACAAATGAATTGCTATCATTGCAAAATTTTTAAAGTTGTTTGAATGCGTTCAGTATTATAAGCTCTAATACTGAAGCTGAATGATGAATCAACAGTTGAGGTGTTGCGACGCAACAGGCGATGCCATGAAAACAAAAGTTGGTATCATAAAATAAATGCGCAGCGCTTAAAACAACGGTGCAAAAAAAGTAATCGGGCTTAAACATTTACAAACTTAAAAGTCCGCCGTGGCGGATTAGGCTACTATGACATTATTAGCAATTGACTGGACGAGTGTTGGCGTTAAAATACTTCAGTTTATTTTATCCTTTTCTATATTGGTTACCCTGCACGAGCTGGGCCATTATGCCACTGCCAAATGGTTTAAATGCCGTGTGGAAAAATTCTATTTGTTTTTTGATCCCTGGTTCAGCATCTGGAAAAAGAAGATTGGCGAAACCATTTACGGAATTGGCTGGGTGCCTTTTGGCGGCTACGTGAAAATTTCGGGCATGGTAGATGAAAGCATGGATAAAGAGCAAATGAAACAACCGCCCAAACCTTATGAGTTCAGGAGTAAACCCGCATGGCAGCGTTTAATAATAATGGTGGCCGGCGTGTTTATGAATGTGGTGCTGGCGATTGTAATTTTTATAACAATCACATGGGTCTGGGGCGATCGTTATATTCCTGTTGAGAATTTAAAATACGGCGTATATGC
>JAEWJV010000635.1 GCA_023386395.1 Bacteroidota bacterium | reverse complement strand
GCTCATTTCATGTGAATTATATTTTATTTTTCATTTGCCACATGTAATTCGCCGATAGCATTCTCAATGATATAAAGAATCTGCGCGGCTCATTTTATGTGAATGATTTTTTTAAAAAACGACATTAATACCTATTGAATAAACCCGTGGCGGAATGGCCGTGGATATATTGCCATCGTTATCCCTGTTCCTGAATTCAGGATCCCAGAAATCCCAGTCCGGGGCGAACACAGCTACGTTGCTTACGTTGGCATACAGTTTCAGGCTTTCCAAACCGGCTTTGCTTACAATAGATTGCGGTAAAGTATAAGCAAGGGAAATATTGTTAAGACGAATGAAAGAAGCTGACCTGTACACATTAAAGCCAGCGCTGCCATTGCTGGAATATAATCTTGCATACTCATTGGTTGGGTTTTCCGATGTCCAGTAAGGAATGACATAGGAATTTTGCCGGTCAATGAAGCCTGAATTATTCTTGGCACTGTTGTAGGATAATTTTTGTCCCCAGCTTGAATAAATCATGAAAGAGAAATCAAAACCTTTATAGGTAAACTGGTTCCTTAATGTCCATTGAAAACGCGGGTTGCTATAACCAAGAAACTGCCTGTCTTCATCAGAATATTTACCATCGCCGTTTAAATCCTGCACTTTAAAGTCGCCTGGCTTCACACCGTATTTAGCTGCTTCATCTGCTTCATTCTGCTGCCATACGCCCTGCACTTTTAAATCCCATATTGCATCCAGCGCATGACCAATAAACCACCTGTTGGCAACATCATCTCTTTCCTCACGGCCTATTACCTTGCCGGTTGAATCGATAACATCTACAGCGCCATACAAATGTTTTATTTCATTCCTGTTGAGCGAAAAATTAAGCGTAGTATTCCATGCAAAGTTTTTATGGGCAATGTTAGCGCTGGTGATGCTTATTTCAAAGCCTTTATTATTTACCTGGCCGAGGTTATCCCATACATTGGCAAAACCTGTAACATCGGGCAGTGAGCGCAGTATCAAAAGGTCTTTTGTTTGCTTTTCATACACATCAAAAGAACCATTTATCCTGTTATTGAATAATCCGAAATCAAGGCCGAGGTTATAAGAAGTTGTTCTTTCCCATTTCAGGTCAGGGTTTTGCAACCTGTCAACATACAACTGGGATATTAATACAATGGTACCATCGGCTTTTATATACTGATATTTGCCTGTGTTGAGATTTGACAATGCTATATAGCGGCCAATATCGCGGTTACCGTTTTTACCCCATGAGGCACGCAGCTTGCCATAACTTAACCAGTTTGACTGCATGAATTTTTCCTGGGAGAAAACCCATCCCAATGCAATAGCAGGAAAATCGGCCCTTGGATTTTTCTGGCCAAATGCTGAATAACCATCACGGCGGAAAGAAGCCGTTAACAGGTAACGCTGCTTGTAAGAATAGTTTAAGCGGCCCATCATGGCATCACCTGTGCTTACCTGGTCGTCACTGCTGATAACCGGTTTGATACCCGCGCCAATGTTATGATAGCTCAGGTCATCATTCGGTGAAAAACCTTCATTATCCATTTGATCTCTCCATGATTGAAATTTTTCTGCATTCAATAAAAAGGTAAAATCAAAGGAATGATCGCCGTACGTTTTATTCCATTTAATAAGGTTATCTACTTGCCAGTTAAAATCTGTTTCATCTATGCGCGTGGCCACGCCGCCCCTTGCCTTGTACTGAAAATCCTTGGCAGAAATACCATTGAAGTAGCGGTAAAAAGAATAGTTCGGTGTAAAGTTCACCTGGTAAGAAAAGCCATAAGGCAATTCACCCTTTACGAACATTGTTCCAAATAAACTATTTGTTTTTTGCAGGCGGTTGGTATAAGTATAATCCAGGAAAGGATTGATATTATTGCCCACATCATCATTAGGGCTATCCCTTAAATCTGTGCTGCCATCTTTATATTTTTCACCATAAGGTGATGCATTTACCATTTGGCCCCAATTCACAGGCACCTGGCTTTCATCCCTGTCAGCAAACTGGAAGTTGATACCGGCAGTTAAAAACTTTGCAATTTTGGCCTCAAGGTTTGTCCTCACCCTGAATATCTGGTAATCATCGCCCACAATTACTCCGTCGTTGTCGGTATAGTTGGCAGATAAATAGTAAGATATTTCATCTTTTCTTCCGGCCACACTTACTGTATGGTCCTGCCTGAGACCCTTATGAAACATCATATTGTACCAGTCGGTTGTTTTGCCTGCTTTGTAATTGGCTATTTCAACAGGATACATTTTTAACCTGTTCAGCCATACATCCACGGGGTCACCCTGCGAGTTGTCATATGCCATCCATTCATCTACCGAAATTGAATCCGGCAAGGCACTGGGGTCATCAAACTGGTAAGGTTTATGGTTAACGTTAATACTATTCAACACATCTGTTCTCCAGGCCACAAAACCCGGCCCGTCATATATAGGCTGGTTCATAGCCAGTTCGCCATAACCAAAATTTGAATTGAGTGTTATCTGTGCGCCTTTGCGGGAGCCTTTCTTTGTAGTGATAATAACCACGCCGCTGGCAGATTTGGCGCCAAATACGGCGGCGGATGTTGCATCTTTTAAAACATCAATTGTATTGATGTCATTGGGATTAATATCGCTTAATGAACCGGGATAAATAACCCCATCCACCACAATCAATGGCGTAGTGCCGGCATTGATGGAAGAGCGGCCGCGTATCTGCAAATCGCCACCGCCTTTTGCCGAAGCTGAGTTTGTTTGCGAAATTGTTAAACCTGCCACATTACCGCGCAGCATATCTGTTACCTGCGTGGGATTTTCATTTTCAAGCTGTGATGCTTTTAACTGGGCCACCGCACCGGTTAAATCTTTCTTCTGTTGTGTGCCATAACCAATAACCACCACCTGGTCGAGGGTGCTGCTTTCAAGTTCAAGCGTTACATTAATGGTTGTTTGACCGTTAACCGGTATTGTTTGCGACGTATAGCCTACAAAAGAGAAAACCAGTTTACCCGATGATGGAACATTTGAAAGCACAAAGCTGCCGTCGGCGTTTGTTGTAATGCCCCGCTTGCTGCCTTCAACCGTTACCGAAACGCCTTCCATAGGCTTTGCATTGTCTTTTGCTGTAACGATGCCTTTTACCGATAACTGCCCCTGCGCGAACAAACTGCCCGTCGCATAAAAAAGCAGGCATGCCGACCATAGCATGCATTTGTAAAGAATTTTTTTCATAATGCAGTATTTAGTTGTGAAGAAATAAGAAACATTGCAGTGGAATTCATACGTATAGTTTATAGTTAGAAATTAAAAACCAATAGAATTGCCGCCATCAACGGCCAGTACAGCGCCTGTAATAAAACGGGCGCCTTCAGAAGCAAGAAATGCGGCTGCATAACCCACATCATCCGGGTGCCCCAGTTTGCGCATAGGCGTGCGGGCCAATACACGCTGCATCCTGTCTTTATCACTGTTCAATGCTTTGGCCGACATGTCTGTTGAAATAAAGCCCGGTGCAATGCAGTTTACGCGGATGCCTTTTTCTGCCAGTTCAACAGCCAGGGCTCTTGTCATACCTTCCACCGCCGTTTTTG
>JAEWJV010000633.1 GCA_023386395.1 Bacteroidota bacterium | reverse complement strand
GCTTTATAACCTGCAATATTAGCCTGGCTGCTTAGCACATCCATACTTTGCGCACGGGTGGTGCGCGGCATCATATCAAGGCTGAAAGCAGTTATATTTTTTTCAGCCAGTTGCTTTATAAACTGATAATTGAATAAAGGCTGATAAATGCCAATCAATATTGCATTTGATTTAAGCAATTCAATATCTTCCTTTGACAAAGGCTGAACAGATAAAATAATGTCTGAAGTATTTAAAATTTCTGCCCGCTCAACTATCCCGACATTTTTTGATTGGTATGATTCATCTGAAGCATAAGCCAATGCCCCGGCATTCTTCTCAATATTTACAGTTATATTTTGTTTGGTAAGTGTGGCTGCCGCTTCAGGAAGAAGCGAAATTCTTGTTTCATTGATTGGTTCTTTCAGGATGGCTATCGTCATTGGCAATAGTTACAACCCGTAAATTATCGGCTTTTATTGTATTAACAAAATCCGGCTGCCATATTGTGATGAAGATGTTTAATAAAACATATAAAGCATTACGAGGATGCAGGAATAAAAAATACATAAAGCGGCATTGGCGCGGGTTGCCAGAATAATAGCAGAAGTATTTTTTAAACGCTGAAGCACAGGGATCATGCATGCAAAACATATCGTTAGCCAAAACTGCAGCGCAAGCCTTTTCTTTTCTATCATTTCAATTTGCACATGACAATATATTTTATAACAAAGTGCAATAGCTGCAATTGTTATCAGCAGGCAAATCAACCAGCACATTCTTTTGTATAATTTCTTTTAAAACCGTATAACAAAATCCTCTTTTACTTTTTGTTCTATACGAAAGAAAACAAGCCCAATAAAAAATAGATCAACGGTAAGTGTAACCGAAGGATGCGCTTTTATTTCTTCCCAGGCGGCTTCCATTTCACGGCTCCAGTGTATATCATCAAAAACAAGAATGGTTGTACGCTCTGTAATTCTCAATAACTCATAAAAATAATTCAGTGTTGGTTCTTTGCGATGGTTGCCATCAATAAAAACAAAGTCAACCGATGACAGTTCATTAATGATCAATGGAAGGTTATCATCAAAATTACCTTCAATAATTTTTATATTGGAAAGATGCAATTGCTTAAAATTGTTTTTAGCCACGGCCGCCACTTCCGGTGCGCCTTCCATTGTTATAATTTGAGATGATGGATTAGCCGCTGATAAATATGAAGTGGTAATACCCAATGATGTTCCAAGCTCGAGAATACTTTGTGGTTTATAATAATGCACGATGCGGAATAGAAGCTGGCTGAATTTTTTTGGCTTGAGTGAAGACTTTGCTATGGCTGAAATTTTCCGTTTATTGTTGAGTTGCATTCGTGAGCCTGCACCAAAATCGGGAACATTTATTTCTTTATGATTATTTTTTAATTCAGCCCTTATGTTTTCAATAAAACGAAAACTGTCGAACTCCCGTTTATCATTGAACACATGATTTATAAGATCAAACACAAACGGGGAGTGCACACCATGGCCTCTTCCGTTTGACGCGGTTAACCAGTATTTTAAATATTTAAAAGCGAGTTGTGCTGAAGAATACATGCCCGGCTCTTGAAGGGAGTTATGTTTAACCCTTAAGGATTGCACAAACTTAAAGGCTGTTTATGAATTACTGATTTTATTTCTTCTGGTTAGGAATGGGCTTACCTTTTCACCCAATGCTGGAAGCTGTAATCGTAAGCATGTTTTTCATCTTTATAATGATCTTCGTTAAACACAAGTTTCCATTTGCTTTCATCAATAACAGGAAAAAAAGCATCTGCATCTTCAAAAACATGATGCACCCTTGTTATATAAATATTATCAGCCTCATTCATGGTTTGTTCATACACATGTGCACCGCCTAAAATCATTATTTCCTTGTAATCATTTTCCGCCGCAAAAAAATAAGCGTTCTTTAAATTGCTCACGTGCACAATGCCATCATTTTTAAAATATTTGCTTGTGCTTAGCACAATATTCACCCTGCCCTTCAAAGGTTTTTTACCAAGTGATTCAAAACTTTTTCTGCCCATTAACACCGGCATGGCCCAGGTTTTATTTTTCAAAAACTTAAGATCGTTCGGCAAATGCCAAAGCAGTTGATTGTCTTTGCCGATGGCATTGTTTGTTGATGCCGCTACTACTAAACTTTTAATCATTTGTAATGTATAAATGAGGATTTACAAATTACTTCAATTTGAATTTGCCTTTATTTCCTTATGATTATACAGCCACCGGCGCTTTTATAGCCGGATGAAACTGGTAATTCTCCAGTGTGAAATCTTCATACTTAAAATCGAAGATATTTTTTACCAAAGGATTTAATTTCATTGTTGGCAAAGGATAGGGTTTTCGAGAAAGCTGTAATTGTACCTGCTCAATATGATTATTATAAATATGCACGTCGCCAAACGTATGAATGAAATCGCCTGTTTCCAGGTTACAAACCTGCGCCATCATCATGGTTAACAGAGCATAAGATGCAATATTGAATGGCACACCAAGAAATACATCGGCGCTGCGCTGGTATAGCTGGCAACTCAACTTTCCATCGGCCACATAAAACTGGAATAAACTATGGCAAGGCATTAAAGCCATGCCAGGCAAATCGCCAACATTCCAGGCACTTATAATTATGCGGCGACTGTCGGGATTGTTTTTTACCTGGTTGATAGCATCCGAAACCTGGTCAATGGTTTCACCGTTTGCGCCCGCCCAGCTTCGCCACTGCTTTCCGTAAACAGGGCCAAGTTCCCCGTTTTCATCAGCCCACTCATCCCAAATGCTTACGCCATGTTCCTTCAAATATTTAATATTGGTTTCACCACGCAAAAACCAAAGCAGTTCATAAATAATACTTTTCAGGTGTATCTTTTTGGTTGTTATCAGGGGAAAGCCTTCGCTTAATTTAAAACGCATCTGGTAACCAAAATAACTGATAGTGCCGGTGCCGGTACGGTCGGTTTTCTGCGTACCGTTATCTAAAATAAACTGTAGTAATTGCTGGTATTGCTGCATGAGCGCAAGGTAAAAGAAAGCTATGAGCTGTGAACTGTGAACCGTGAGCTGTGAAGAAGGTGTGCATTAAAAAACCTCCGCAGGTGCAGAGGTTTTATTTGCTTACCGAAATAAAATTATTCTTCAATCTGGAAAACAATTGGCAAGGTCATTCTCGTTTTTACCGGTTTTCCTTTCACGGTTCCAGGTGTCCATTTAGGCATGGAAGCCACCACCCTTTCCGCTTCTTCATCCAGTCCGGAACCTATCTTCGCACCAACCGTATGCACATCTGTTACCTTACCATTCTCATCCACCACAAAACCTACGCCTGAACGTCCTTCAACATTATCATCCAAAGCGGTTTGCGGATATTCGATATGATTATTTATATAATTTTCTATAGCAGGCTGGCCACCCGGGAAAACCGGCGCCACATCCGTATAAGTGTAAATACCTTTTTTATCTGCTTCTGCTTTTTTGGATTTTGCTGCCGGTTCAGCCTCAATAATCACTTTGCGTTTTTTTGCAGTGATAGCGGCTTTTGGTTTTTCACCGGCCGGGGTGGTATTATTTTGCATCGTAGCAGTATCTTCTAAATTATTTGTTGCTGAAGTTGATGGATCCGGCGTTGTATAAGCCGGCATGGATGCCGTGTCAGCAATTTTATCAGTTGATGAATTGGTATTACATGCTGCTACAATTAAAGAAGCCAAAGCAACATATCCCAAACTTTTGAACCTTGCGTACTTCATAAAAATTTTTAGTACGCTTAATTCAAACAAGATGCCACAAATGCCGAAATAAATCTATATGTTTTTAAACAGTAAACTTAATTCCCTGGGCCAAAGGAAGTTGTGTGCTATAATTTATGGTATTTGTTTGCCGTCGCATATAAGCTTTCCAGGCGTCGCTGCCGCTTTCACGCCCGCCGCCTGTTTCTTTTTCACCGCCAAAAGCGCCGCCAATTTCAGCGCCACTGGTACCAATATTTACATTAGCGATACCGCAATCACTTCCTTCAGCGGACAGAAAATATTCCATCTGCCGCATATTATTGGTAAAGATGGAAGACGACAAACCCTGCGGTACGCCGTTTTGTTTTGCTACCGCTTCTTCAATGGTGGAATATTTCATTACATATACTATAGGTGCAAAAGTTTCTGTCTGAACAATATCCAGATCATTATCCGCTTCAATAATACAGGGTTTCACATAACAACCGCTTTCAAATCCTTCACCCTCCATTACCCCGCCTTCCACGATAATTTTGGCGGGTTGTGTTTTTGCTTTTTCAATAGCTTTTAAATAATTATTAACGGCTGCCTTATCAATCAAAGGCCCAACATGATTTTCAGTTTTCAACGGATCGCCGATCTTCAACTGGTTATACGCAGCTTTCAGGTTTTCAATTACCTTATCATAAATACTTTCATGAATAATTAAACGACGGGTAGTTGTACAGCGCTGGCCAGCCGTTCCCACGGCGCCAAAAACAGCGCCTGTAAGCACCATTTTCAAGTCAGCATCTTCTGTAACAATGATGGCATTGTTACCGCCCAGTTCCAGGATGGATTTGCCTAATCTCGATGCCACAGCAGCGCCCACAATCTTCCCGACTTTTGTGGAGCCGGTAAAAGAAACCAATGCAACGCGCTCGTCTTCGCACATGGTTTTACTTATGGCATCACCGTTTATCAGGCAACTTATACCTTCCGGCATATCATTGTTTTTAAGCACTTCAGCGATTATTTGCTGGCAGGCAACAGCGCACAACGGCGTTTTGGGTGATGGTTTCCAGATACAAACATTCCCACACACCCAGGCAATAGCCGCGTTCCAGCTCCATACGGCAACCGGAAAATTAAAGGCTGAAATAATTCCGACAATGCCAAGTGGATGCCATTGTTCGTACATACGGTGGCCGGGCCTTTCGCTATGCATGGTTAAGCCATACAACTGGCGGCTGAGGCCAACAGCAAAATCGCAGATGTCGATCATTTCCTGCACTTCACCCAAACCTTCCTGCAGGCTTTTACCCATTTCGTAGCTCACCAGCTTGCCAAGCGGCGCTTTGTTTTTTCGCAAGGCTTCGCCAAACTGCCGCACAATTTCGCCACGTTTTGGCGCGGGAATTTTCCTCCATTCCAAAAAAGCTTGTTGGGCGGTTTCTAAAACCTTGCTGTAATCTTCCGGCGAAGTTTCCCAAACGCTGCCAACCGGTTTTCCGTCAACCGGAGATATAGAATCTATTTTCCGGCCTGAACCTGCAAAAGTTTTTGATCCCGTTAAAGTACCCGCATTTTCAGTTGCGATGCCGAGCTGCTGTAAAAAATCCATGTGAATAATTTTTAAAGATGAGCTGTTGAGCCACTTTATCAATGGCCGCAGAAAGCAATTTAAGGCTGCAAATTTAAGCATCTATTCTTAGCGGGGAGAAGAGTGGTTTTTAAAAATTCAACGGCTTAAATGCAAAATCATAGCTTGAAGCATATCAAATAGTAATAAAATGAAATTTATCTGCTAATTTAAATACGACATAATATAATAAAATATTGATTATCAATTTATTAATACTAAATTACTATTTTATAAATTGCTACTATATTTATACCGGTCAAAAAGCGACATTAAGTTAAGTTTTGTCTTATTTTATCTAATTAAAATTATTACTTAAATTATATAATATACTAATTTACAATTAAATTTAAAGTATTAACAATAACTAATATAAATAGCCTATAGATATTATCATCTAAAAAGTAATAACTAAAATATATAGCTGGAAAATTTTGAAATTATTGATGAAAAAATGACTGCAGTTAGAATTAAATGTGAAATGAGATTTTATTTTCGGACTCCCTAAACCCTCTCTTCTGAGAAAAAATTTTCAGTTTAAACAGGTTAGGTTAAGTAAGTTTTTGGCTTATGTAGAAAAAGAATCAAGCCCTAAATCCGTTTAACGATTCTTAAAAAAAACCGGTTCTGCGAAATTTTAGATGTGAAGGATTGATGGGTCTCAGAAATTTTGACTTCAGCCGAGGGCTCCAGGCCTGGTATATTTTTTCACAAAAACTTTTTAGCAGTACATATTAGTTTTATCTGGCATAATATTTTGTCTAAAAACTGAACATGAAAAAACTTCCTATCATTCTTTGCAGCATTTTTCTTTTCGCACTCATAAGTTGTTCCAGAAAACGGGTACCGCAAAAAACGCCGGCAACCACTTTCGATACTTCTACCACAAAAAATAATAATAAGCCTGTTTTAATTGATTCTGCAAAAAACGCAGATTCCGAAAAAACGGTTAACGAGGCGGCGGCAAGAGTAATGGTTGTGGCAGATGGATACGGGAGGCTTATTACACCACAACAGAATTTGCCGCAGGACAGCGGAATCAATTATAATAATCTGCAACTATCAAAAGGTTTTACAACACAGCAACGGGCTAATATGCAGGCGCGTTATAAAACCATTCCGCCGCGGGTGCTGTATGTTCCGAAGCAATATGTGCGCAGCTCTTTAAAAGGCAGCTATTATATTTTGAAAAACAAGTTCTGGTATTGGAAAAAACCAGACGGACTGTTTTACCTTGATGAGAAATATTACCTGTAAATAAGTTCAAAAAGTTTATGAACCGAAGCCTGCTGACAATGCAGCAAACAAACCAAATAAATGAGAAAATTTTGAGTAGCAGTTATTAACTTGCATTTCAACATTTTAGAATTAATGGAAATCTGCCGGAAAGACCGGAAATGGTTATAAATTTCGGCAGTTTAAATGAGTTTCTGATTGTTTGCAGGGAGCGTTATTGAGCTTCTTATAGCAGCAGTTAACCGCTTAAATGCTGAGCTTTATATAAATAACTATTAATAACACCATAATTAAACTTCTGTTTGTTGGAACAAGATATACAAATATTGGCAGGCCTTAAAGGTGAGTACGCAAAACGCACCAGGTATGAACAAATACTTTATAGACAATACGCTTATTTTATTGATGAAGGCGCCAGGAAATACAATTTAAACAATGATGATAGCTTTAGCGCTTACAGCGATACCATACTTTCTGCCATACAT
>JAEWJV010000627.1 GCA_023386395.1 Bacteroidota bacterium | reverse complement strand
TGCTTCAGCAACGGTGCCGCCCCAGCTTGTATGTATCAGCCCGATGGGAATATGTAAGTGCTTATATAATTCGCGGCCGAAGAAATAAGCGGTAGCGCTGAATGATGCTGCTGATGCCGGCGAACAGGAGGACCATGATCCTTTTACATCCTGCCGTGGTGTAAAAGCTATATTTTTTTCTACTGTAAATAATCTTATGGATGGATAGTTGGCTTCAGCAATTTCGGCATCAGAATTATTCACAGGAGCGCCAGACCAACCCTGCGAGGGCATCTCCATATTGGATTGACCGGAGCATATCCATACTTCTCCAATTAATACGTCATGTAATGTTATTGTTTCATTTGCGCTGATGATAACATCGTAAGGGCCGCCTGCCATTGGCGTGGGTAATTTTACCATCCACTTGCCGTTATTGTCTGCAACAGCCTCTACTTTTTTTGATGACCAGCTTCCACTCACTTGAATTTCTTCACCGGCATTTGCCCAGCCCCAAACCGGCGCATTGGTATTTTGTTGCAATACCATGCTATCGCTGAAAAATGCAGGTAATTTTAATTGTGCGGAAGCGTCTGAAATAAATGCAAAAGCAATAAGCGTAAATAAAAATACTTTTTTCATGATGGTGATGATTCGTTATGTGCAGGCAAGTGTGCCTTTGAAATTGAGGTGCTAAATTATTATTTATAACTGTTGTGCTACTAAAATTTTAGAGAGGATCTATTAAATGAGGATATTAGCTCGTCATGCCAAGGTAACGAGACATCTCTGCACAGTTATAAACCTCAAAATAAAGTAGAAGTTTTACAAATAGAATATTTATATCATTATGGCATTTGTGATGCTTTGCATTCTCCTATCGTCGAAATGACGGTTCAATCTCCTTCCATATAGCATAACATGTTATTTATAATTGTAACTTCTGCTTTTACTGTTCGGTAAGCTGCAGCCTGTGATCTTTTACATACGTTTTATTCCTATCGATTATATGCATCAATCTTTCGACAGTAGTTGCAGAACGCAAGCCGTCTTCTGGTGTATGCATTACATAATCCAGCAACTGTTCTATTGTTGAAACGGCAACATGCATTCTTGTATCAGAGGAGGCATAATAAATAAAAACTTTACCGTCATCATCTGCAATCCAGCCATTGCTGAATACTACATTCGAAACATCGCCTACACGTTCGTCGCCAACAGGCGCAATAAAATAACCAGCCGGTTTATGCGTGATTTTTGTAAGATCATTTAAACCGGTCATAAACATATACAGCACATAGCGCAAACCTGCAGCTGTATTGCGCACGCCATGCGCCAGGTGCAGCCAGCCATATTTAGTTTTAATAGGAGCAGGGCCCCAGCCGTTCTTTGACTCATTAATGGTGTGATATACTTTCGGATCAACAATTATTTCTTCATTTACTTCAGCGCCATCAATAGTTGCACTCAACCCAAAGCCAACACCCCCGCCTTTGCCGGCTTCAATAAAGCCGTCCTGCGGGCGCGTATAAAAGGCATATTTCCCGTTTACAAATTCAGGATGTAAAACAACATTTCTTTGCTGCGGTGATTTTGTTTTAAGATCGGGCAGCCGCTCCCATCTTTTTAAATCTTTGGTGCGTGCAATACCACATTGTGCAGTGGCTGCGCTTTGATCGCCTGCAGGCGCATGAGGGTCTTTTCTTTCTGTACAAAACAAACCATATATCCAGCCGTCTTCATGCTGCACCAGGCGTATATCGTAAATGTTAGTATCAGGGTCTTCTGTTTCTGGTATAACTATCGGCTCATCCCAGAACTTAAAATTATCAACGCCATTATGGCTTTCGGCAATGGCGAAAAATGATTTGCGGTCGCTGCTTTCCACACGAGGCATCAGCAAATATTTATTATTCCATTTTATGGCGCCTGCATTTAGCACTGCATTAATGCTGAAGCGTTCCATTAAGTAAGGATTTGTTTGAGCATTCAGGTCATAACGCCAGAATAAAGGCGTATGTTTTGCTGTTAACACAGGAAATCTGTACCGGCTGAAAATGCCGTTACCTTCACTTTCAGGCAGGGGCTCATTTCTTTGTTGTGTCAATTGTGCATGTTCTTTTTCCAGTTGCTGTAAGCGCTCATCAAACTTTTTCATTGTATCGGTTTTTATTTCGGGTAACCACACAGAATCCGCAATAAAATTTTATGATTACCAGGATAGCAGCATAAAATCTTATGAGGCATTTTATGTCGCTGCTTTAATCTTCAAGTTTGTTCCACCAGGTTTTTTTAAGAATAAATACTATTATAACCAGGATTATTATTGTTATTAATAAGGGCAGCTTCATCCATAGCACCACATACATGGGTAAAATGGTTAAGCAGCATTGTGCTATAATGCCCAGCACCACATTAAACATATCCAGCTTAAATCTGTTATTGGGAATAAAAGCCGGGTCATCTGCCACAACCAATGCGTGCACCGGCTTCCAGAAGCCCCAGGGCTTTACAGTGCTGTAAAACTTTTTTAATGTTACTGTTTCTGTTGCAGGTGCAGTATAGGTGCCAATGATGCAGCCGGCCAGTGATATTAAAAACAGCACCGGGAAAAAGTATAAAAACTCCACGCCTGAAAAGATCTCTGAAAAAATAAGCGCACCGGCTGTGCCTGCCAGCATGCCCCAGAAAAAACCGTTGGCGTTAAAACGCCACCAATACCATTTCAGCACATTGGCAGCAATATAACCACCGTATAAGCCAGATACGATCCATTGCAGGATGCTGTTTACATCTTTGGTGAAGAAGCCGAGCGTAACACCAACGGCAACCACCATAATACCGGATGCATAGCTTACTAAAATTGTTTTTTTGTTGGAAGCCTGCGGGTTGATATACTTTAAATAAATATCGTTTACAATGTATGCCTGCGCCGCATTTAAAGTGCCTGAAAATGTGCCCATGAATGCGCCAAGCAAACCCGTTAATACAATGCCTAAAATACCCACTGGTAAAAAACCGTTGATGGCGCCGGGCAATACTTTTTCAAAATCAACATGGCCGCTGCCAT
>JAEWJV010000585.1 GCA_023386395.1 Bacteroidota bacterium | reverse complement strand
TCTTTATACAGGTCAACAAGAAAAGAACGCTGGCATATCATTAATGTGGCAATCAGTAAACCCTGTATGGCCCGCAGGAAAATGATGAGGTGAATACTGCTTGTTACGGCAATAATGAAACAGCTTATGGCAAAAAGTAAAAAAGCTGTTATGCCAATCTTGTATCTTCCAAAGCTATCCACTATTGCTCCTACCAGGAACTGTGAAATACCATAGCTTAATAAATAAACCGCCAGCGTAGCCTGTAAACTGGTTACAGACGTGTGCAGTTCATTCACCATGTTGGGGAAAGAAGGCAGGTAAACATCTACCGCAAAACCGGAGAGGGGAATGGTTATATATAACAGCAGGGTACTGATTATTTTATTTTCATCTTTTTGTGGTTTTGTATAATTCAGGCTGAAAAATTTATTCCGTTCTTTGGTTATTTTCTCATCGGCATAACAGATATCATTCATATTATTTTAAATTTTCGCGCAAAACTAAGCTCTTAGTATATTTGTAACAAGTATGTACTTTTTTGTAACATACTATATAAAATGATACTATTGTTGATTATCATTTATTTATGAAATATTAAATATAAAAAATGGAAACGGTTGTAGCCAAACCCTGTATGATTGATTTTGCTTTTAGGAGAATTGGCGGTAAACATAAAGGCCGGATTTTATGGTACCTGAACGAGCAAACTGTGATGCGTTTCGGCGAATTACGCCGCCGGCTGGGAACAATAACGCCTAAAATGCTCACACAAACATTGCGGGAACTTGAAACCGATGGATTGATTGAGCGCAGGGTGTACCCTGAAGTTCCGCCAAAAGTAGAATACAGGCTGAGCGATACTGGTGCTGAGCTCATTCCCTTTTTAAATCATCTTCGGATATGGGCCACAAAGCAGCACGCAAAAACACTGGCAGTATAATAAGCTTTAAACCTGTGTTATTTTTCTGTCCATGGCTGTTATTGCCTTGCTTCAATATTTTATTAATTCCTCTTTTCATTATTCAAAAGATAAAATGCAATCAACTTTAAAGGCTTTTTACCGGATGATAACGTTCCTTAATAATTTTTATGTGGTTCAGTTCATGCCCTGCAATATGATAGGCAATTGCACGCACTGTGCGTTCGTTTATAAGAGCGCCATCAGGCGCAATGCAGCAGCCCTTTCTTAAAAAAGCTTCTTCAGGCAGGTTTTGAAATAGCAATAAAGTGGAAAACCTTACATGCTGGTATTCTTCGAAAATGCTTTCAAGGCTCCGGTTATTTGCCCCGGAATATATGGCATAATCCTTTTCTTCAAAACCAGGCAGAGGCGTGCTGTCATTTCTTGCATAACGCAGGGCGCGGTAAGCAAATATTCTTTCGTCATCAATAAGGTGAACCAGGATTTCCTTTATGGTCCATTTACCGGCAGCATACCTGAACAAAAATTTTTCCGGTGGTATTGAATAAATAAATGCTTTGAGCTTGAAAAAATTATCATGCAGCTCGTTCAGGATATCATCTGTCGTTTCTATGAGATCAAAATAATGTTGGGAATATCCGGGATATTCTGTTATATCAGGTCGTTGAATTTTTCTGTAGTCGCCCATTTCCGGTCATTATTCATGCTATTAATCTGTTGAAGGTTTAGAGATGTATATCTGCCTGTTTTTTGGCTAAAGCTTAGCCCGACCTTGTAAGCCGGGCTAAGCTCATAACAGCATTACACCAGCTTCATTTTTTCAGCATCCCAGTTAATAATTTTTTTCTGGAAAAAACTTTCATTGCAGGCAAGTGCAGGCGCCGCCGCCCTGAAACCAAACACGGCATCTTCCACAACAGGCTTTCCTGTTCTCACAGAATCGAAGAAGTTGGTAAAATGATCCAGGTGGTCGCTATATCCTTCAGGCGCTTTAAATACAATATCATCTTTTTTAGGGCGCTTCTTTTGCGCCTCTGTCCATTTTGCATCGTACTCTTTCTGCATTTTTTCACGCATATCTTTTGAGAATGTGAAAACAGAATCATAACCGCCAAAGCCGGGCGCTTCAGGCATGATGCTGTGATGAACTGTAATGTTATTCCCCTTCACATCAATCACACCTTCAGAACCGACGAGACGTATAACTTCCTGGCCGCCCGTGCCACTGATGAAATTTACCTGCAGCGTTAACTGGAACGCAGGATGCTCCGGCGTATCAGCATATTGCATTACGCCCGCCATTACATCAGGCATATTGCGGCCATCTTTCCAATAACTAAATTGCCCGGTGCTGTAAATAGAAGCAGGGCCTTTTGAATTGGTCATAAAATGTGTGCCGCTTAATAAATGAATAAACAGATCGCCTGCAACGCCCGTACCCACTTCTTTAAAAGCACGCCACCAGAAAAACTTTTTAGAATCATACGGCATCTTTTCTGTCACTTCAATAAAACGTTCCCAGTCTGTTGTTGCGGCACTGGCATCATCAGGAATTGTATATTCCCATGCACCAATAGAGCTTTGCCTGTCATACACGGCATTCACCATATTTAACTTGCCTATTTCACCTGCAGCCAATAATTCTTTTGCCTTTGCCAGGCCAATGCTGCTTACACGCTGGCTGCCCACCTGCAATACTTTACCATATTTCTTTTGCGCCTCAATTACGCCCATGCCTTCGCTTATTTTATACACCATGGGTTTCTCACAATAAACTGCTTTTCCTTTTGCCAATGCATCCTTGGTAATACGGGCATGCCAGCAATCGGTACTGGCAATTATTACAGCATCAATATCGCTTTTGTCTAAAAGATCTTTGTAATTTCTTGTGGTAAATAAATCATTACCATATAACTCTTTTGCATTCTCCAGCCTGCCGGGATATAAATCGCAAATACCGGCCAATTCAACACCCGGCACCTGTAAAGCAG
>JAEWJV010000393.1 GCA_023386395.1 Bacteroidota bacterium | reverse complement strand
ATATGCGCCGGCGCATATTATAACCCAAAGAAAAGAGGTAAAGCCTTCAACATGCTCGCCGTTTGTATTAAACACAAATCCATCACCATGTGCCAGGTGGTGGGCATAATTCAGAAAAATATTTCCGTCATCTATACCGGTAATGCCTGTGCCTAAATAGTAAGAATCAATAAAACTTATAATAGAAATAACAACAAGAAAAAAAAGGAATTGTTTTAAAAACTGCATATGATTTCCGTTAAACAGTTGTTTCTGCTATACCAATATATTCTTCAAGTTTTTTTAAAATTAAGGAATCTGCATCCATATCAAACTTCCTTGCAAATAATTTTGAAGAATTAATGAGCTCATTAAAATCATCAATGGTAAGAATTTTCGGATGAGCAATCGTTGTGTCTGCGCTCCATTTCACATACACAAGGTTTTGTGCAATGTTATTTTTGAATGAAGAATTGTACAGAATAGTTGAAAATATAAATTCATCTGCACCCCAGCAATATTTATAATATCTTATTACAGCGGGATTTTCCTTTAAAAAAGAAAGGCTGTATTTAATAGCTTTCGTTGTAAGCGTAAACCAATTTGCCCGGCCAACTATCGCATGATTGACGGGAAATTTTCTTTCCGGTAAAATATATGTGAGAAAATTTCCAAGCCTGTATTTACCGGGGATACGCCAGTTAATAAGATGATATTTTTTTACCCTTGGTGCAACAGGCCATTCATCTTCTATAGATTCGCAGGTTATAAATTCAGTGCCTTTTCTTTTTAAGATATACTCATAAATTTCATCAGCAGGCCTGAGCGGAAAATCCTGGGCAGAAATTACGTTCACATAGTCATAATCATCCAGCGGTATTTCATTAAATCCATTTAATGTAGCCTGTATGGTGCCGAATGCAGCCCAATAAATTTTGGCCCTTTTCTTAATGAAAGAAACATTACTGAATTGAGATGATAAATAATGAAAAGGTTCAGCGTTTGCTTTTTTATCAATATGGATATAAAAATGAAAAGCAGGATGCTTTAATGCATTTAAAAGCATTTGCAGTTGCTTCGGGTTTTTATGCGCCAATATGAGAAATGCTATTTTCATTGCTGATGTTATGATGACAAACTTCTTCCGCGATAAATATTAATGGCGTTTACATACATATCCCTGTAAGTAGAAAAAACATATTTCAACACATTAGAAAATTGCAGTTGTATTTCTCTCTTCATAACAAAATACCATATTGTAAATCCAATTCCGCCGGCAATTAAAGTGGCAATTGCAGCGCCATAAAAGCCAAAAGTTTTTAAACAGATATAAGAAATAACGAGGTTAATTGCAAGCGAAACCGTGTTAATTATGAAACATAATGATGGCTTACCAACAGAATTAAGCAGGTTAGCTGCCTGGTTTTGCATGGGCCGCATTAAACCTGTAATCATATATAATTGCAGGATGGGCGCGGCCTCAACATATTTGGCGCCGGCAATTATAGTGATAACAAACTTTGGAAAAATAATAATAAATATAGCTGCAGGCGTAGTAAAAGAAAGCAGTACGCCCACCATTCGTTCATAAAGATATTTTACCTTATTACCACCATCACCGTCAGAAGAAGCCTTTGATATTTTTGGAAAAATAATATCGGCGGCAGCATAAGAAGGAATATCAACCAACCCGTTAATTTTTGAAGCTGTATTGTAAAATGCAACAGCGCTGTTTGATATAAAAGCTGCCGTCATCACCTGGTCAACATTTGAAAAAATATTTGACATAACGCCTGACCCAAAAATATAGCCACCATACCCAAAAATCTTCTTAATAGACTTTTTTTCAGGCCTGAAATTATGATGCAGGTATTTTCTGCTATATATATATAGAACTATAGATCCTGCCAAAACACTTACTGATAAATAAGCCGCAAGATGTGGCAATAAAAAAGGTTTACCGGTTAAAAAATGAATAGTTAAACACAGGAATAAAAGCGCCTGTCTCACCAGGTAACCTACAAGCACACCCTTAAAATCAAGATGCGATTGTTGTATTGCTTCAAAATGAGAAAAGAATACCATGCAGATCAAGCCGGGTATAAACCAGTATAAGGTGGCAGAAAGACCGGCGCCGGCATTAAGCACGGTGCTCATCCAGTCGGAAAAAAAGATCAGAAAAACTATAAAAATTAATGTTATTAATATATTAATCAGGAATGATGATGATGCAATAGATATTCTTTCATTCAGGTCTTCGCTGCCGCTTACATATTTTACATGTGCGTTTTTTAGAAGCCCGCTTTTGGTTACTTCAAAAACGGAAGTAACAGTTAAAAACAAGGCCCACGTACCCATTTCTGCAGTGCTTAATGTACGCGCCAATATTATAAAGTTTATTAGCCCGAAAAAAGTGAGTGAAAACCGTTGCAGAATACTATAAAAACCAGAGCGGATCCAGTAAGAGGAGAAATAACGTTTCAAGTGTCGGATATTAAATTCTTTTAAGTAATGGTACAGATAAAAAACTGTTCAAACTTAGTTCAAAAAACATATATCGCATAAGAATTAAACCTAAATTGACGGCGAAATAGTTATATTTTTTATTTAACGTAAATTAACTGACGCAAAAGCAATTTTCAGGTAATGAAACGCCCATTTATAATGTATTTTACACACGGGTAAAAATGAACGGCAGGGCGTTCTCCCGAAGCAAGTTCGGGGCAGCCCTAAGACCATTTAAAAAACAAATTTGTACAAATGAAACCGAGCATTATTAATTTTTTCTCATACAAGAGAGTGCAAACAGCGAGGTTCCATGAAACCATTGAAAAAACAAACTCGCACGAATGAAAAACATTGTTATAGCGCCATGTGGAAATAAATCGGACATGTTTTATAAGCACTGGCTTGATCAAAAAGAAATAAAAAATTTTGACTTGTGCCTGCTCTTTTATCATGAAGAAATTAATGATCCCGGCTTATATAAAGA
>JAEWJV010000612.1 GCA_023386395.1 Bacteroidota bacterium | reverse complement strand
CAATAATACCTGGTACCCTTATTCTTTTTTAGCACCGCCACAACAAAATGAACCCTGGCTTTCATCGGCACTTGATATTTTAAAACAGTTGGAATCAGATATTAATGCAGCCGGCATTCAATCGGATAATATTTATTTTCTTGGCTTTTCGCAAGGTGCCTGTTTAATGCTCGAGTTCATTACACGCCATGCAAAAAAACGTGGCGGTGCGGTTGCATTTACCGGCGGCCTGATTGGCGATAAAATTTATAAGGAAAATTACAGCGGCAATTTTTTGCAAACACCGGTATTTATCGGCAGCAGCGATCCTGATATGCATGTTCCGGTTGAAAGAGTACAGGCCACAGCAGGCACTTTAAAAGATATGCATGCAGCAGTAACGGTAAAAATTTACCCCGGTATGGGGCATACGATCAGTACGGATGAAATTGAAAAAGCGAATGACCTGATATTTTCTTAAAAGAGTTATTGAGTTTAGCAAAGCTTTAAAAAATGCTGCAGTTTATTAATATGCTTAGTGGTAATTTCTTTAAGATGGCCAGAGGTTAAGGGCTTTACAATATAACCACTGATATGGTGTTTGGAAACAAGGTTAAAATCATCAACAGACATGCTTGACGAAAGCACATACACCGGTATATGAATATTTTCTTTTTCCTGCCAGGTATTAAGCCATTTAATAAATTCAACACCGCTCATAACGGACATATATAGGTCCACAAAAATTATATCCGGAAGGGTGGATATATTATGTAATAAAAATGATTTTGCCTGCTCCCCATCATTTTTAGCAATAACTTCTTCAGCAAAACCATTAAACGTAAGCAAACGTTCGGAAATATTAATGGCTATTACATCATCATCAACAAAAAGCGCTTTTTTGAACACAGTCATAAATTAATTGGTGTTGAAGAAAGTCTTTAGTGTTTATTCAGTTAATTTATTTCTATTTCCCGCAGGCAATTATACAAAAAACACTAATTCTTAAACCCACCTAATTAACCTTGGTATTATCAGATTATAATCAAAATTCTGTCCAAACATTTAACACGCTTAAGTTAAATCCGGATTTCACGTTACCTGTTTTAATTTTTGTTTGGCAAACTCTTAGTCGGGAAAAATTAAATGCAGCAAACTATAATTATCTGCAGGCATGCACCAAACAATTTTGTGAAGCAAGGTTAACGTTATTAATACCAGATGTTTTTCAGCGATTATCTAACAAATGTAAAATAAGATACGCGTCCATAGTTGATTTGGATAAGATTTAAGATTTATTAAAATAACAGAACCGGGAAAAATAAAGTAACTGAATTATGGTTCCACTGTTTAATTAAGCAGGGTTAAAGTACAAAATACAATGTATAATTAAAAATATAACCAGTTAAATAAAGCCTGTGGAAAAGCGCCAACGATAATAATAATTGCAGCAAGAATAACTAAGCCCAATTTGAAACTCCTGCTGATGCTTTCCATTTGCGGTTCCCCGCTTTTAAAATACATAGCCTGTATAACCCGGAAATAATAATAAACGCTTATGGCGGCAAACAGTACACCAGCTACAACAACCCATGTATAAGTTCCGGTTTTAATAATGGAAGCAAGCATATAATACTTGGCAAGAAAGCCGGCAGTTAAAGGAATTCCGGCAAGTGAGAACAGGAAAATGGCATTAGTTGCCGCCAGCACAGGCTGGGTTTTCGCAAGCCCGTTATATCCTTCAAATGTTACATCTTTCATCTTCACCAAAACGGCAAATAAACCAATAGTTGCAAGACAATAGGCAACAGAATACATTAATAGTCCTTTGCTCGCATACTCATTCATGCTGAAAAGGGCAAACAGCATAAAGCCTGCCTGTGAAATACTTGAATAAGCAAGCATGCGTTTTACGCTTTGCTGAAATATGGCGGTAATGTTGCCAAACAATAATGTAAGTATGATAATAATGGAAAAGATGAGCTTCCAGTCAATAGCCGTTGAAGTAACGGTCATGCGTACATAGCAGAGCTTAAAAAACGCTATAAAGCCTGCTACTTTCACAATAGTTGCCATGAATGATGTAACCACTGAAGGCGCACCATCATATACATCCGGCGTCCAGAAATGAAAGGGAGCGGCAGATACTTTAAAACACATAGATACAAGCAGAAACAACAACCCTACAATTTCAAGAAAAGAAACGCCGTGGTAGAGATTGGATTGCAGGCGGCTTGATTCAAGCAAAAATGTTCCGGTGCCGCCATACATTAATGCAATACCCATGAGCATTAAGCCGGTTGAAAAGGAGCCCATTAAAAAATATTTAAGCGCCGCCTCATTACTTTTAAGATTACGCTTATCGCTTCCTGTAAGAATATATAAGGGTATGGTGAGAATTTCTATGCCAAGGAATAACATCAACAGGTTATTGTAAGCGGATAGCAGGCAAACGCCGCAGAGCACAAAAAAGATAAGTGTAAAAAATTCAGCAGTATATCTGCCAAGGCGCTCAATATCTCTTCCCGTAAGCAATACATAAATTAATGTTGAACCAATGGCAATGGAATTAAACACAAATCCAAAACGGGTGTAGGCAAGCATTTTGCCTGAATCAATATGAATAATATCAACGCCGTAGGTATCAAAAATATTTGCTGCAAG
>JAEWJV010000355.1 GCA_023386395.1 Bacteroidota bacterium | reverse complement strand
AGGCAAACCGCATAACATTTCCAATTTCCGGTTTTGCTGTCGTTTCGGTTGTCCACCAGCCGGCCAAACCTTCCTGCGTGGTTATAGCTTCATACAGTTTTTCTGCAGGTGTTTCAATAAGCAGTCTGTGAAAAATGCTTTTTGTATTTGCCTGGTTTAATGCATTAAGCGCTGCGGATAAAGTTTCATCCGGACCTGTTTCTTCACTCTCCTTTGGCGTGGCTTTGCCGTTGCCTGTTATAATAAGCTCTTTCAAACTATCTTGTATATAATGCGTCCAGGCATCGTGGCAAACTTTAAAACATTCATACGAAGGCACCAGTCCTTTATGTGTGAAGGCCAATTGCGTTTTACCTTCTTTTTCACTGATCTCAAAAATTATATCCGTTCCTTTCCATTCGCTTTTATCCTCTGTAAAAGAAAAATGATTATCCAGTACATGCCAAACCACTTTTTTGCCGGGGATAAGTTCAATGATTTTTATTCTGCACCGGTGCACATCCTGGTAATGATATAAAAATTCACTATTGAGTTTGGCTGTATCGCCGTCAATATTTTCAGACCACCAGCCGCGTACATTATTAACGGCATCAAAAACCTGCTGTGGTGTTGCATCAATCAAAATGGTTGTTGTAAAATCTTCGTTTTTCATAATCCTGTTTTTTATATTAAAAATAGCACTGTACTTCAGGCCCAAAAGTATTAGCAGTTAATCACCTGGCAGGGGTGTAAAACAGACTTTATAATGGGTTGATTTAGACAAAGTAAGTTTTTAACTTTGTAATGATTAAATCTCCCGTACGGGTTGTTTAATCAGTAAATCAATTATATGAAACACCTCACCATATTAGTACCAAATGCACAAACAGGGCCTAATACCTTATCATGTATCATTGGCACATGGCAAGTTTTTACAAGCGCCAATGAGTATTGGAAAAACAATGGAAAGCGGCAGGTTTTTACCATTGAGCTGGCAGGCGTATCTGAACAATCAGATTTTGTAAATGGCTTATTGACCGTTATACCGCAGACAAATATTTCATCCGTTCAAAAAACAGACCTGGTTATTATTCCAGCTATACAAGGCGCGTTCAGGCAACTCCATAAAGAAAATATAATAATGGTAAACTGGATGCAGGAGCAATATAAAAAGGGAGCTGAACTTGCCTGTATGTGCACGGGCGCTTATCTGCTGGCTTCAACGGGGTTACTGGATAACAGAAGCTGCTCTATTCACTGGAATGCAGTAGATAATTTCAGAAATTTATTTCCTAAAGTAATTTTAAAAGCTGAAAAATTAATAACCGATGAACAAGGTATTTACACTAATGGCGGCGGTTATTCTTTTTTAAACCTTTTGATCTACCTGGTTGAAAAATATTATGACAGGCAAACGGCAATTTATTGTTCCAAAATATTCCAGATAGATATAGACAGGCAAACACAATCTGATTTTGTAATATTTACCGGGCAAAAAACACATGGGGACGAAGTAGTAAAAAAAGCGCAGGCATATATTGAGAGCAATTTTTATGAAAAGATTTCTATGGAAAACCTCTCCAAAAAGCTTGCTGTTGGAAGAAGAAATTTCGACCGGCGTTTTATAAAAGCTACAGGCAATACGCCTGTTGAATATTTACAAAGAGTGAAAGTTGAATCGGCAAAAAAAGCCTTTGAAACCAGCCGCAAAACCATTAATGAAATAATGTATGAAGTGGGTTATGCTGATGTAAAAGCATTCAGGGAAGTATTTAGAAAAATAACCGGCATGTCGCCGCTGGAATACAAAAACAAGTATAATAAAGAAATGGTGCATATATAATGGCAAACCACTGAAACTTAAAAATTTATTCCCTAAATGTTGCATACACAGCCTAAAAAAACGATACAATAACCGGGCTGTCTTCCTGCCTGTTTGGGAAAAATACGGGGATTTTGCCTGAAAAATTGAGTAGGTTTGCAATAAGGCCTGCAATTAAGTTATGGGTTAAATTGAACGATCGTACCTGGGATAAATATATTGTTTATTAAGACTTGCTAACCTGATAGTTCTCCGCTTAAATTTCTGCTGAAAAAATATTGAAAGTATTTTTTATTCAACTATACACTATGTCTTATACCAACTTTTATACTAATGATGTATTCATAAGTTACGCTCATGCTGATGATGCCGGAATTTTAGGTTCTGATAAAGGATGGGTTTTAAATTTCGTTGATGACCTGGAAAAGTCTTTAGCAATGAAACTGGGCAAGAAAGAAAACGAAACACCTTTTATATGGAAAGATGAAGAACTGGAACGCAACAAATTGCTTACAGATGCTTTGGCCAATGAATTAAAAAAAACAGCAGTTTTTTTAATTATTATGTCACCCTCCTATTTAAAATCAGACTGGTGCGGAAAAGAGCTGAAACAATTTCTGGAAATTGCACAAGACAAAAATGCATCAGGCAGAATATTTATAGTTGAAATAGATGAACTGAACAGGAATGAATATCCCACTGAAATAGATAAAAACCTGCTAACCTACAGGTTTTGGACGAAAGAAAAAGGTTCAAAAGCCAAAACATTAGGCATTCCCAAGCGCGATAATGAAGAATATTATACACGACTGATTGATATAAGAAATGACCTTGCAAAAGAATTAAACCGCATAAAAGATTCAGCAAACACTTTGCAATCGCAGCCAACTTATAAAGGCACTATTTTCCTGGCACAGGTTACAGATGATTTGGATGAAAAAAGAGAAGAAATAAAAAGATATTTAAAAGACAGCGGATATAAAATATTGCCTGAAGATAACTGGTACGCAAAAGAAAGTTTTAATGAGTTAAAGGAAGACATAAAACAAAGCTTAAACCAGAGTTCGTTGTATGTGCAGCTCTTAAGCAATTTAACGGGCAAAAAAATATTAAACACTGAAAACAGTCTCGTAAAATTTCAGTTTGACATGGCCCAAACATCCGGAAAAAAAATGCTTATGTGGCGGCCTTCAAATTTTAATACAGAAGATGTTGCTTCGCCGGATCATAAAAAAATATTAGAGAGCGAATATATAAGAACCGGCATTTTTGAAGAGTTTAAGGCAGCCATTACAACCGCACTCCAACCAGCACCTGCGCCACTACCATCAACGCATGCCAATTCAAAATTCCTGTATATCTGTACCGATGAAATTGATAAAGACTATTGCGAAAACACCATATTAAAAATCATAGATGAAAGAAACGAGGAAATAGAAACTAATAACATTCAAAAAAATAAAATTGATTGCTTCTTTCCCCTCGAAAATGCCAGCTCGCCGGATTCAAGAAAATATAATGATGATAGTTTTTTAATAAGCGATGCGGCGCTGTTTGTTTATTGCAATTCCGATCCGAGTACCGTATTAAACCAAATAAATTATTGCCGCAAAATAAACATCCGCCGGAAAGAGCCTTTCGATATTGTTGCGCTTTACGACGGGCCGCCAACAACAAAAAACCAGATTCCCTTACGTATGGCAAGCCTGCGGTTTACCTACTTAAACTGCCGGGAAAATTTAAAAGATTTCACTGAAAAATTTTTAAATATACTTTAATATGTTAAGTGAAGCTTTACAAAAAACAGACGTTGACCCATATCCGGGTTTAAGAGCTTTCACACCGGAAGAATCGCATTTATTTTTTGGAAGAGAAGAGCAAATAGATAAACTGTTGGAAAAGTTAGACCAGTCGCATTTTGTAGCAGTTGTTGGTCCTTCCGGTTGCGGAAAATCTTCATTGGTAAAAGCCGGGTTAATTCCAGCTTTGAGAACAGGCTTCTTTCTTAACGCAGGAACAAAGTGGCGCATCGCAGAAATGCGCCCGGGCAATGATCCTTATAAAAATTTATCCTCTTCCATAGCAAAAGCATTTGGCAATAGCAATATTTCTTTAGCGTGCATGAAGGCTGAATTAAAAAGAAGCCCGCAGGGATTATTGGAAGTTATTAAATCTGAAATGCAGGTTACTAAAGGAAATTTTTTATTGGTTGTAGATCAATTTGAAGAATTATTCAGGTATAAACAAAATAACAATATTGATGAAGTGACCAGCTTTATCGCACTTTTAATTGCTTCAGCTAACCAGCATGAAATTCCAATACACATCATTCTCACCATGCGGTCTGATTTTTTGGGTAATTGCTCGCTGTTTTTAGGGTTACCTGAAATATTAAACGACAACCAGTTCTTAACACCGCGCTTAACGCGGGAGCAAACTAAAGATGCTATTGAGGGGCCGGCAATGGTTTGCGGCGGGAGGCTGGAGCCTAAACTTGTTACCAATCTTTTAAATGATATAGGTATTGACCACGATCAATTGCCGCTGCTGCAGCATGCTTTAATGCGCATGTGGAACCTTGCTAAAAAAGAAGAAGAAGAACAGCATTCAAATGACAATCCAGTTGAAACAAATGATGAATTTGTTTTAACGCTGGATTATTATAACAAAATCGGCAGGTTAAATGAAGCATTATCGCAGCATGCCAATGAGGTTTTTGATATTGATCTTAATAAATCGCAAAGAAGAATCGCAGAAGCGCTGTTTAAAAGATTATCAGAAAGAAACGCTGAACAAAAAGATAACCGCCGCATAGCAACAGTAGAAGATATTGCAAAAGTTGCCGGCGTTGATGCAGATGAGGTAATAAAGGTTGCCGATATATTCAGGAAAGCGGAAAACAGTTTTTTAATGCCGCCTCCGGAAATTGATTTAACGCCCCAATCATTTCTTGATATTTCTCATGAAAGCCTTTTACGACAATGGGATAAAATGAAAGAATGGATAACAAAAGAATATGATGATGCCACCTTGTTTAAAAGATTGGAAGCTGATGCAAATGATTATTTTAATGAAAACGGAGAATTACTAACAGGGATCGACTTACATAATACAACCACCTGGAGGAATAAAAAAAATATTAATGAGGAATGGGCCTCCAGATATGCTGATGGCTTTAAACAGGTGGATGATTACATAAAGAAAAGTACTGCCCAAAGCCGCAGTAGAAAAACCTTAAAAGGCGGGTCTGTTTTACTTGGAGTTATTGCCGTTCTTGTTACCCTGGGTTTAACGGCGCAAAGCAGGATTAAAAGAGAGAAAGCGGCAACACAAGCTGAAATTCAGCGAAGGTTAGATTCAGCAAATACACAGGCTGAGCTGCAGCGAAAAATAGATTTGGTGAACGTGCAGTCCCAAAGAATACTGGATTCAACAGAAGCCAAAAGAAAATTAGATTCGGTGAACATCCAGTTCAAAGCCGAAACACAGCGAAAATTAGATTTAGCTGATGCCAAACGAAAAATTGATGAAGCAAAAACTTTGGGAGAACTTGAAAAACAGCAAAATGATTATTTATATAAACACGTTTCAGAAATTTTACAACTGGTTGATGAACCATTTTATAAATCTGGCTTAATGGATTCCCCCCATAGGAATATGTTTACAGACAGTTTGGTTAAACTGAAATATAAAGATCAAAAAATAAAGGAATATGAAATCCTGCTTCAAGATTTAAATACCGCAACAAATATTTATGAAGTTGCGCAAAAAAGCCCGAATGAAGGTTTGTTAAAAGCCATGCAGTTTGACAGCACATCAAAAACCGATGTAAGTAAATTAGTGCTCAACTATATTACAAAAAACTTTTTCTTTTACACACAAGACACCACCTTACTAAAAACTGGCCTTGACTACAGTACCCGTTCTGTATCAGCCGTATCAAACAAAGGAAAATTATTTGCCATTAAGCTTGATGATTCAATAAAGATCTTCAATATTAACGACAACGGGCTGGCATTATTGAAGACCATTTACATAAATACAACCCAGGAAGCGGGTACTAATTTCAGCAAAAATTACACAGGCATATTAAATGGAATAAACACGCTGACCTTTATAAAAGAAGACAGCTTAGCAACGCTGATTAATAACATCATCTATCATATAAATATTAAAGATGCAGATGTGCAGCCTGTAGTTATTCCCGATCTTAATAAGCCCGGTGCAGAAAAATATTATGTAAGTTCAATATCCCCGAATGCAAAAAAACTGGCAACAGATTATAAAGATTATAATGTAAAGATCTGGGACATTGATAACCCAGCTGATACAATGATGATTAAACTTGATCAGGCGGATGGCCTTGTTTATAACATAAACTTTTCTGCTGACAATAAAAGAATGATCATAAAGCAGAGAGATAAATATAAAATCTTCACTTTAAGTGATTCGGTTAACAGTAACCTTAATAAAACGTATCTCTATGCCAATTTTACACCGGATAATAAATATATCATAGTGCAGGAAAGAGAAGGATTTCTCGACCTTTACGATGCAAATACCGATCGCAAAATCAGCTCTGTTAACTTTCCTGAAATTAATATTGATACATTTAAGAATTCCACTATTGCCCTGGCTGCACTTTCTCCAGACTGGAGGAAGATGATTATCAGAACCAATATCTATAAGAACTTTATATA
>JAEWJV010000339.1 GCA_023386395.1 Bacteroidota bacterium | reverse complement strand
TTGGTATTGACCTTGATGAAGAAAAAGACCCTGGCGATGTTTATGGTGAAAACTGGCGCCAAATGCCCGTTACAGACAGCGAGACAGATGATGAAGGAGAAGATTCGGAAAACTGGAGCCTCACCGGATATATTTACCGGTTGTTTAATACCGTAAGGTTTTATTATGATAAAGATTTTCTTATTAAAAACAGGTTTTATAAAAAAGGAATTGGTTCTATTCCATTGAAAGGGTTTAACTGGCTTAATTTCTTTTTAGAAGATGAAGACAAGAAGAAAATGTTTGTACTTGGTGCTAAAACCGCAACGGCGTTTTTACTGAATTTCAACTGGCAGGAATATAAAGCCGGAAGGAAAGAAATGCAGATAAAATTAAACCAGGAGAAATAGTGCTTTTATAAAAAATTTCTATAACTGCATCAAAACAATAGTTATGCTTTTATTCAATTTAAACAACTGGCAATTATTCACCATATCTTTTGGTTTAATGCTTTTTGTATCATTTATAATGATGCTGCAAAGCCGCAATTTTTATACATTTCATCTTACCAAAAGAAGGTTCAGCATTATGGAACTGGAAACGCCGGCCACTTATGCGGAACTGGTTAAAGTGATAAAAGGCTTATATGCATTGCCTGCTAACGACAGCAAAAAATCTATCGGTGCATTAAGAGGACAGCTATGGGTCGATTTTCTTTTTATGCCGCTTGCCTATGGCAGCATATTTCTAATTTGCCTGCAGGTATCCATAAAATTTGAGCCAGGCTTTTGGCACTGCGTATTTTTAATACTTGCAGTAATTCAACTCATTCCCTGGCTATGTGACATAATTGAAAACATTTACCTTTTAAGAAAAATTAAGCAGGGGCCAAATATTAATGATTCAAAAAAAGCATTGGCTGCAAAATGCAAATCGCATAAGGCCTATCTTATTATGGAAGGCTTTAAATGGGGCATAGCACTTGGCGCAACTGTTTCGGCTATAAGCGCCGTTTGCTATTTTTGGTTAACAGGAAACTATACAGCTTCATCTTTAAAATATTTACTAATAGCCCTTGCCGAAATAATTGTTTTTTTAATACTTGCAAGCATATTTAATAAAAAGAAAGCAGTGGACTGATGCGGCTTTTAATTTGATTTGATCAATCAGTTTTGTTTTTCCACTTTTTATATTCCATTTTCATACAATGCCCGCAGGGCCTGTAATTGAGGGCAAGCGCTTCTTTTTCGCTGGCGAAGAAAATCCTGTTTTCCCGCTTCATTCTTTTACCGGACGCACAACTTAATTTGCCATATATTTTCAGCTTCCTGTTGCCTCCAAATAAAATTTCCTGCTTCCTTATTTTATTTCTTAAATCAATGTTAGATATTTCATTATGCCTTATCATTTATTCTAACTTAATGCATCATGAAAAATAATTCCCAGTGTGTAGCGGCTCCCATGCTGCACTTCGCTTACACCATGTTTCATGTTTGCCCGGTAATAGCCTTTAGTGCTTTTCTCCGGTTTAAAGTTGGTTGTAAAAATCAATGCATCACCTTTGTGCGGAGTCATAACAATCGCTTTAGACTGCGCTCTTGGAACCTGCTGTGTTAATACAAACTCGCCGCCCGTAAAATCTTTTCCAGGCTCACTAAGCATCAATACTATTTGCATAGGAAAATAAATATCGCCATACAAATCCTGGTGTAATGTATTGAAGCCGCCTTCGCCATATTTCAAAATCAGTACGGTTGCTTTGTCTTGTTTGTTATTATGACATTCTTTCAATAACGGTGCATGAGTTTCCGGAAATTGCATGTTAATATTCAGGTTTTTGAACCATCCATTGGCTATACGTGCCAGATGAGGATAAATATTTTCGCGGATTGTTTGAATGACAGCAGGCAACGGGTAGTTGAAATATTTGTATTCGCCCAAACCAAAACGATAACGTTCCATCACAACGGTTTTACGATATGCATTTGAATCAGGATACGCGGCTTTCAATGCTTCACAATCTTCATTAGCAAGTAATCCCGGAATAATGGCATATCCATTCTGATGCATTCTTTCTGTAATATTGTCCCAATCTGTATTTTGTATTTTTTGAATGATGCGCTGCATTAATATTACTTTTAATTTTCAGAATTTGTTTTTGCGCCTTCCCAGCCTATGATAGCTGCTTTTCTTGTTGGCCCCCACATATAACCGCCAAAATTTCCTGCTGACTGAATAACACGATGACAGGGAATAAGGTATGCTACGGGGTTATTGCCGATAGCTGTTCCCACTGCTCTTGATGCTTTTATGTTACCAATTTGCTCAGCGATATTTTTGTACGTTGATAGTTTTCCCATCGGTATTTTCAACAGGCTTTCCCACACCTTTAATTGAAAACCGGTTCCTTTCAAATGCAGCTTAATTTTATGCAGCCTGCTCCAGTCGTTTTGAAAAATGAATAAAGCATTTTGTTGCAATAAATCCAGTTTTTTTTGAAAAGCAGCATTAGGAAATTTGTTTTTAAGATTGTTGAATGCTTCTTTTTCATCATCTTCAAAAGCCATATAACAAATACCCTTTGAAGTGGAGGCCACTATCAGGTTGCCAAAAGGGCTTTCTGCAAAACTGTAATTGATAAAAAGATTTTTACCGCCATTTTTATATTCGGCAGGCGTCATTCCTTCAATGTTCACAAATAAATCGTGCAACCGGCTGGTGCTTGAAAGCCCTGTTTCAAAGGTTGCATCAAATAGTGTCGTGTGGCCATCTGCCAGTGTTCTTTTAGCATGCTCCACACTGATGTATTG
>JAEWJV010000329.1 GCA_023386395.1 Bacteroidota bacterium | reverse complement strand
GTGCAGATGGCCTATTCTATGGCAACGCAGCTTTCTTCCTCATACAGGTAAAAGCCCTGGTAATTGTGGTTGCATACAGTTTTACCGTATCCTTCCTCATATTCAAATTCATCAATTTTATTTTGCCTTTGCGTGTTAGTGCCGAGGATGAACTGCTTGGCCTGGATGCTACACAGCATAATGAAAAGTACTTCCAGGGCAGCCTTGTTGTACAAGCAACAAATGGTAACGGCAACGGGCACAGCGAAGAAATATTGATGGATGCAGAAGAAATCCTGAGAGTTAAATAAGCTCTGTGGGTTAGTAATGCAAGGTTTTTAACACTAAAAGCAATACAGCAGCCGCAAGCTGTTGTATTGCTTTTTTATTTGCCTAAATTCAAACGGTATCATTCTTCTTTAAAAACCTTATATAAAAAATCAGAAGCAAATTGTGCCGCCTCCCGGTGCCTTTGCTTTACTTTCCGGGGATAAATCAGTGGGTTAAAATGCTTATATAATTCATGCGCATAACCTTCATAAATCTTAATGCCGTTAGGAATTTGCAATGAATCAGCTTTTTCATGGATTAACTGGCTGCCAAAAAACACCACGCCTTTATTGTTAACAGGCACAACCCTGTCTTTTGAGCCGTGAACGCTTGCAATGGGAACTTTCGTCCGGTGAAGCCATTCTATATTAAACAAGGCGCCCCAGAAATTTATAACAGCAGCAATGTTTTGGGTATTGTAATTATTTGTATTGATAACGGTTTTATTACTATCGAGAATGTATTTAATATCTGCTGCGTTGCTATACACGGTTTGCATTGCTATAACAGCGCCTGCTGAGTTTCCGCCAAGTACCATTTTATTGGTATCAATATTAAATTTTGATGCGTTGGTTTTAAAGAATGTAATGGCATTGTTTACATCCTTTATATTATCATAGCAAGCTTCTACCAGGTCTTTAAATTTAAATAATGGATTTTTTTTGCTGAGCCTGTAATTAATGGCGGCAAATGCATAGCCACGTTTGGCAAATTCATCACCCCATAATTTTATTTCAGCAGCATTCTTTGTCCCGAATTTAAAGCCACCGCCATGCATCCAGATAATTAAGGGCCTTTTTTGCAGTATTGAATCTGTTGAAGGCTGATAAAAATCGAAACACCTGTATTTCTCTTTAATACTATCAGTAGCAGAATAAATAATATTTTTTTGAACATTCACTTTATTAAATGATATGTCTTTATATAAAACGGGCTTTATATTTTGTGAAAAGCAGGCGATAGTTGTAAAGATTAAGATAGAGCTGTATAAAAAATATTTCATGAATAATACCCCCCGGTAAAATATAAAAGGGTATTAAATATATTGAATTCCCGGCTTTGGCAATAGCTTAAAATTTTGGTTTCTTTGCCAGTGTTATGCCAGAGCTTGCAACGCAGCTTGAGTTATAGGGAACAATATGAATGAAACCGCAGTATCGTATAAGCCAAAAGATGAAATTAAAGAATTGCAGGAAAAAAGACTGCAGGCGTTATTACAATATTTAAACGCTAATTCGCCTTTTTATAAGAAACTTTTTGCCCGGCAGGCAATTGATATAAATGCCGTAAAAACACTGGAAGATTTAACCAAACTTCCAATAACCACAAAAGATGACCTTCAAAGAAATAATGCAGATTTTTTATGTGTTGATAAACATGCAATCATTGAATACACTGCAACTTCGGGCACTTTGGGAAGCCGGGTTTCTATAGCGCTTACAGAAAATGATTTGCAACGATTGGCCTGTAATGAATACAACTCTTTTATAACAGCAGATGGCTCTGCCGAAGATGTTTACCAGCTCATGCTTACCCTCGACCGGCAGTTTATGGCTGGTATTGCATACTACTCAGGTATTCGCAAAATGGGTGGTAAAATTGTTCGCGTTGGCCCAGGCATTCCTGCTTTGCAATGGGAGAATATTGCTCGGTATGAGCCAACCATAATTATTGCTGTTCCATCGTTCATACTCAAACTTATTCAATATGCCGAACAGCATAATATTAATATTAGCCATACATCTGTAAAAAAAGCGGTTTGCATTGGCGAAAGTATCCGAAATGCAGATTGTTCACTTAATATTCTCGGCAGAAAAATTACAGAAGCCTGGAATATACAATTGTATTCAACCTATGCTTCTACTGAGATGCAAACAGCATTTACAGAATGCAGCGCCGGTAAAGGCGGCCATCTTCAACCTGAATTGATAATTGTTGAATTGCTGGATGAAAATAATAAGCCTGTGCCTGCAAATAGAGAAGGCGAAGTAACTATAACAACACTTGGCGTAGAAGGCATGCCATTGCTGCGTTATAAAACAGGCGATGTGTGTATGTATTTTGATGATACTTGTTCCTGCGGCAGAAATACACTGCGTTTATCGCCATTGCTGGGCCGCAAAAAACAAATGATAAAATTTAAAGGCACAACACTATATCCTGCGGCTTTATTTGATTTGCTGAATGAAATAAATGAAGTGCGCGACTATGTGGTGGAGGTTTCAACCAATGATGTTGGTTTGGATGAAGTGTTGCTTTACATTCATGCGGCAGATGAAAGTACAGAAAGCGATCACAGGATACGGTCTTATATACAGGCTAAACTTCGCGTTAGCCCTTTTGTGCAATATGTTTCTGAAGATGCCATTAAGAAATTACAGTTTAACGAAGCCAGCCGCAAGCCGGTTAAATTTATAGATAAACGTAAATAGAAATCACTGTTTAAATTCGTATTGAATGTGTGTATTCTATACGCTTTGTACATGATAACCTGCAATAATGATTACGAAAGATATATTACCATTTATTCCACAGCGTGCGCCATTTGTAATGATCGATGCTTTATTGTATGTAGACGATACAACCGCACGTACCTCATTCAAAGCAAAGGCGGATAATGTGTTTAATGAAGATGGTTTTTTGGCAGAAGCGGGCCTGCTTGAAAATATTGCGCAAACTGCGGCAGCAGGTGCGGGGTACAATGCCTTGCAGCAAAGCAAACCTGCGCCATTGGGCTATATTGCTGCGGTTAAAAATTTCGAAGTGTTTTTTTTACCAGTAATAAACAGTGAGCTTAAAACAGAAATTGTAACCACAGGTCATGTAATGAATATGCAATTGATAAGTGGAAAGATCTTATTGAATGACAAACTGGTTGCGCAATGCGAAATGCGCATATTTATTGAACCGGCAGATGGTTGAAGAGTTGAAAGGTTGGGGAATCAGGGATTGAGAAGATAAACTTGTGAACAAGTGAACCTGTGAACTTTTAAACGAAAATGATAAGTTGAAATGTGAGCGAATAAATGAAAGACGTTTTTATTATTGCTGATAATATTTTTTCTCCCTTAGGGCGCACAACAAAAGAAAATTTTGATGCACTGCTGCATAATGTTTCTGCAGTGAAAGCGCATCATAATGCTTTTGCCGCTGAGCCTTATTATGCAGCTTTGTTTAACGATGATTTTTTATTTCCGGTTTTATCTGAAAATAAAAGTTATACAAAGTTTGAAACCCTGCTTATAGCATCAGTTGATGAAGCTCTCAAACAATCCGGTATTAATGTAAAAGACGATAAAACCCTGCTTATAATATCTACAACAAAAGGTAATATTAGTTTGCTTGAAAGCGGAGTGTATGATGAGCAATTGCAAAAAAGAATTGCCCTGCACACTTCGGCAAAACTTGTTGCTACGCACTTTGGATTTGTACATCAGCCATTAATTATTTCCAATGCCTGCATTTCGGGTGTATTGGCCATTATAACGGGCATGCGGTTTATTCAATCGAGTAAATATGACAATGTGGTTGTTACAGGGGCAGATGTTATTACAAAATTTATATTATCTGGTTTTAAATCTTTCCAGGCATTGAGCAGCGGCGTATGCAAACCGTTTGACGCTGCCCGTGATGGCATTAATCTTGGCGAAGCAGCTGCAACCGTCGTGCTTTCATCTTTCAAAAAAAATGCAGATAATATTAAAGTGATTAGCGGTGCTGTAAGCAATGATGCCAATCATATTTCAGGGCCATCAAGAACAGGCCATGAATTATATCAATGCATCAGAGCGGCGATGAATGATGCGGGTTTATCGAAAGAAGATATTGATTTTATTTCGGCGCATGGCACAGCTACCATTTACAATGATGAGATGGAAGCAAAAGGCGTTGCACTGGCAGGTTTAACAACGCCGCCTGTAAACAGCTTAAAGGCCTTTTATGGCCATACATTGGGCGCAGCAGGTTTGATTGAATCTGTCATTTCAATTGAATCTTTAAAACAAAATACAATCTTGCCTACAAAAGGTTTTGAGGTGCATGGCGTTTCCCAACCTATAAACGTTTGTAAAGAAATCATACATAAACAAATTAATAATTGCATTAAAACAGCATCGGGATTTGGCGGTTGCAATGCCGCTGTTATTTTCAGTAAATAATATATTTTGAGAGAAGCTTTACATATAATATCAAATTGTGTTATTGCTGATAAAACAGTGATAAAAAACGGGGACGTATTGTACGCCGATAAGAATGTCGGTCTTCCATCTTTCCTGGTACACCTCTATAAATATCTGCAGGCTGATTATCCAAAATTTTATAAAATGGATAACCTGAGCAAGCTTGGATGGCTTGCTTCAGAAGTTTTATTAAAGGATGAGACGATTGTAAAACAGTATAAGCCCGAAGAAATTGGTTTGCTGCTTACTAACGCCAATTCAAGCCTTGAAGCTGATATAAAATATTTTCAAACAATTGAAATGGCAAGCCCTGCATTATTTGTTTATACTTTACCCAATATTTTAAACGGCGAAATCTGTATCCGCAATAATTTTAAAGGGGAGAATGCCTGTTTTATTTTTGAAGCTTTTAATGCAGGTTTCATAAAAGAATATGTGGATGATCTTTTTGCAAATAATAAATTAAAGCTTTGCATTTGCGGCTGGGTTGATGTATTGGGTGAAGCGTATAAAGCTGCATTGTTTTTAGTTGGCAGAAATGCTATGACATCATCAATGGATTTTACAGGGGAAAACATGGATAAGGTATTTAGGGGCTGAATACTCAATAGTGAAATGAAAGTGTGTGAGAATTTCAGAAGTAAAATTGAGTTTGAACATCTTAATAAATTAAACAAAAAACCGAACGTGTTATAAAACAGCAGTAAGCCTTGAAGATTTCACGATCGACGAAAGCGGCGATTGAAAATAATGAATGATAAAATTTACATAGCAGGATTGGGCATTATATCTGCCATTGGCAACAATGTGCAGGAATGTTTGCAGGCATTGGAAACAGGGCAGGCCGGTATAGCGAATGCGGTGTTTTTGAGAACTGTGCATGCCAGCGAAATTCCCGTTGCAGAAGTGAAGTTGAGTAATAATGCGCTTGCTGAAAAAACAGGGTTGTCTAATACACTAAGCCGTACCGCTCTATTGAGCATGTCTGCTGCCGGCGAAGCCTTAAAAGATGCGGCTATTGAAAACATACATGCATTACGTTGTGGCTTTATATCGGCAACTACTGCGGCAGGCATTGATAAAACAGAACATTTTTTTACAGATGTTTTAAAAGGTTATAGCAAAGGCGACCTGCACGATGTAATGCATCATGAATGCGGCAGCATAACACAGGTTGTTGCAGATAAACTTAACATCACCGGTTATACAACTACCATTAATACGGCATGCTCATCGTCAGCTAATTCAATTATGCTGGGCGCAAGGCTTATAAAAGCAGGCATGCTTGATGTGGCTGTTGCAGGCGGCACAGATGCATTGGCAAAATTTACTTTTAATGGTTTTAATACGCTGATGATTTTAGATAAAGGATTTTGCAGGCCTTTTGATGAAAACAGGAATGGATTGAACCTGGGTGAAGGCGCAGGTTACGTAGTACTTGTTTCTGATGCTGTTGCGCAGCGATTAAATAAAGAAATGTATTGCGAGCTGAAAGGCTATTCCAATAGCAATGACGCCTATCATCAAACCGCTTCATCGCCGGATGGTATTGGTTCTTACCTGGCCATGCAGCAGGCCTTACAGACAGCGCAGTTAAATGCAGGCGACATTGATTATATAAACCTGCATGGCACCGGAACCTACAATAATGATATGGCGGAAGGCGCTGCAATACAGCGTTTGTTTAAGGCGCCTTATCCTAAAATGAGCTCAACGAAATCTTTTACCGGCCATACGCTTGGCGCAAGCGGCGGCATTGAAGCAGTGTTCTCTTCACTGGCTGTGAAGCATGGTCTAATTTATCCGAACCTCCGGTTGCAAACACCCATTCAGGAGTTTTCATTTTCAGCAGAAACCATGTTCTCAAAACAGCCGGTAAAGCATGTGCTTTCTAATTCGTTTGGCTTTGGCGGTAATTGTTCTTCATTAATTTTTTCAAAACTGTAAAATGAAGAAGATATTTATCCGTTCGGCTTCATATATAAGCGCACAGGAAACTTTCAATAATGGTTTATTTACAGGTTCCCCGATTGAATACACGGAAACGATATTGCCTTTTGCAGAGCCATCTTATAAGGACTTTATGGATGCAAGGCAACTGCGCCGCATGAGTAAAGTGGTGCGCACCGGTGTTACCACAGCATTGCGTTGTTTGAAAGATACAGGCATTGAAACTGTTGATGCGATTGTTTCAGGCACATCTTATGGATGCATGGAAGATTCCGAAGCTTTTTTAAAAAGTATTGTTTTGCAGGATGAACGGGCGCTTTCGCCAACCTCATTTATTCAATCAACACATAACCTTGTAAGCGCACAAATTGCATTAACATTAAAATGCCATAATTATAATACAACATATGCACACCGGGGCTTTTCTTTTGAACATGCATTAACCGATGCTATGCTGTTGTTGAATGAACAAAGCGCTGAAAATGTATTGGCTGGCAGTGCAGATGAAATGACAGATTTTACCTGGAATGTATTGCGCAGGTTTGGGCTGTTTAAACAAAAAGCTGCCTCCAATCTTTCCCTGTTTAATTCCAATACACGGGGAAGTATTGCAGGCCAGGGAAGCGGGTTCTTTTTGTTATCCTGCAATCATAATGAAAATGATTATGCGCAAATTGACGGCATAGAACTTATTTATAAGGCCAGTGGCGGTGATGTAAAAAATGAAGCTGCAAGATTTTTATCAGCCCATAAAATTAACGCCGGCGGTATTGATTTAATTATTACAGGCAGGAATGGGGATGTAACGCAGGATAAGATATTTGATGATATAGAAAATAATGTTTTTGCGGATGTTGCTTCTATAAATTATAAACATCTGTGCGGTGAATACCCTACATCTTCTTCCTTTGCATTATGGCTTGCAGCCAATATTATTAAACAAAAACAATTGCCGCCATGCTTTAAAGAAACAGGTGTTAATGCTGAAAAGATAAACCGTGTTTTAATTTATAATTGTTATCAACACAGGTATCATTCATTCATATTAATTTCAAAATGTGACTAACCGGATGCTGAAAAATGCTCTTTATATTATCCAGCATATTGAACAGACAACCAATTCAATTGAGGCGTTGATTGGACTAAACAGCGCTCATGAAATATTCATGGGCCATTTTCCTGTGAGGGCTGTTTTGCCCGGGGCCTGCATGCTCCAAATAATAAAAGAACTTTTAGAAGAAGCGCTTCATTCAAAAATCCGGTTGATTAAAGCTGATGAAATAAAATTCCTGCGTATAATTGAACCGGAAGCAAATACTGTTATCAGTTTTTCCATCACTTTTGAACAAGTGGAAGAAAGTGTTTTTAACGTGAATGCTAAAATCCTGAAAGCCGGTGCAGTTTGTTATAAAATGAAGGCATCTTATAAGCTTACTACTATTTAAAAGCTTGAACAAATTACGATCAGCCGCTTTTGAAACCTTTATTCATTAAATAACTTTTTAGCCCTCATCAATCTTTCTCATTAGCTGTTTAATAAACTCTTTCTCCGCCTGCATATTAGTTTGCGTTACCGCTAAAGACAGGTATTTTTTTGCATTAAACCTATCATGTTCCAGCAAATTCAGTTTCCCTAAAGTGGCATTCAATAAATAATATTGATGCATAAATGCGTTTTGTTCCAGCTTTTTTAAAATGGAAAACGCATCTGCTTTTTTGCCTGCATAATATAAGGCAATGGCATAATTTAATTCAATAAAAGGGTTTGAATTAAGTTGTAATAATTTTAAATAAAGCCCCTTGATTGTATTCCAGTCAGTAGATTTAAAATTCGCCGCATTGCAATGCAGGTAAGCAATTGAAGCCTCATAATGGTACGACGATACAACATTTTCTTTTGAGTCGCGGAGATGTTTCCAGCCAAGCATAATTAAATCCTCGTTCCATAAACTGCGGTCCTGCTCTTCAAGGTCAAGCAGCATTCCATCTGAAGAAAATCTTGATTTTAATCTTGCCGCGTTAAACAGCATCAATGCATACAAGGCCTGCGTTTCTTTATTGGCGAAGCCGCTTTCCAATAATATTTTCGTCATGATCAGTGCGTCTTCGCAAAGTTTTTCGCGTATCAATTCTTTGCCCCAGGATGATTTATAGCCTTCATTAAAAACCAGGTAAAGAATTTTATGCACAATGGTCAATCGTTGGCCTAATGCACCTGCCGTTAATTCTTTAAACAATATCTTTTCATCCTTTATCTTTTGCCTTGACCGTGTAAGCAGCTTATCAATGCCATCAATGCTCATGGCGAGTATTTTGGCAATGGATTCAACTTTTAAATTGATGACATATTTAAGTGTAATAACTACCTGCGCCTTTGGTGAAAGATCCGGATGTGCGCATGCAAACAATAATTTCAGCTCCTGGTCTTTTATGAGCGATTCAGGAAATATGGCTTCATGAATCACTGAACTTTCAGTTTCGTCTGCAGGTAAATATTTCTTTTCCTTCAGCTTGTTAATAGCTTTATTCCGGCATACCATAAACAGCCATCCTTCCATATTTGCCGGAATGTTATTATCACTCCATGAAGTTAATGCAGATGAAAAAGCATCCTGCACAATGTCTTCTGCGGTTTCAATATGCATGTTGCGAAAACAATACAGCAGCATTGCAATCATTTTACCATATTGCTTTTTGTATAGCTGGTCAACCTGTTGCTGTAAATTATACATCAGCCCATCATTGTTGCAGTAAGCATGGGCCTTATTTCAAGCGCTATCGATCCATCCAGGATATAAGGGCATGTTTGTGCAATCGCAATGGCCTGCTCCATGTTTTCAGCATGCAGAAGGATAAAGCCGCTTATACATTCCTTTGCTTCAATAAAAGGCCCGTCAGAAACTACATTATCTTTTGTAATGTAGCTGCCGTTTGTTTTCAGCGGGTCGCCGCCCTTATAGTTTCCTGATTCTGCCAGCCCTTCGCACCATTTTGTCATTTCCTGTATGCGTAGCTGTTGCGCTCCTGTTTCTTTTAAACGTTGCAGGTCTTCCCTTACAATAAACAAAAAGTTCTCCATTGAAATATGCTTTTTGGTAATGAAATTTTATGTTATCAGCTGCAGCATTTCATGGCATCGTCGCTTGTGTCACTCCCTTGTACAACAAATTTCATGGCAGCTTTATCAGACTGGTTCAGTCTCTGAGACTGAACCAGTCGTTAATTGCTTAATATAACACATTTCATGTTTTGCAATTTACGTCGCAGAACGATGAAACAAATACCTGCTTATTTGTTTAAATACAAAATAGAGCAATGATAGCACACATGCTATAATTAAACCAAATCTTATATAAGTTGCGGTGGTTAAAGATATTCCAAGCCCGGTGCCCAGCGCAATATACCCGGCAAGACAAACCGGGCATTTTGGTATCAGCACAAAAACAAATGCAGAAACAGCCATTTTTATATAGTCTTTGCTGCGCCGGACTGTCTTCTTTTTACCTTCTTTGTTTTCATCGGTTTTCAACGGCCTTGTATGTGTGTTGCAGTGGCATTGCATATTACTGTTGTTTATGTTCATCACTATGACAGCAACTGTCTTTTTTCTCTTCAGCAACATAGCGGCCCTGCATATTAACATGTCCGCCGGTATTATACTTATCGTGATGCCGCACCCAGCTTGTAAGGTTTTCACCTTCCCCTTCATTTCTGCCTAACGGCGCTGTATCAAGTATCATATAAGTCGATATTTGATTTTCACCACCCCGCGCATATGATGAATAAGTGTGAAATATATTTCCATCTTCATCTTTATAAAATGCACTGTCGCCCGGCGCCTCTTCGCCCATGTAAGGCTGCATGCCATAATTGTAATACACTTTTCCATCCACAATGTCCTGCGTTCTGAACGATACATGGAAATCGAAGTTGAAATTGTTGTTTAGGGATGAAACCCATGGAAACGTCCAGCCCATACGCTTTTTAAATGCTTCAATTTTTTCAAGCGGGGCGCGGGAAACAGCCACGTAACTTACATCATGATTGTTTAAATGTATTAACGCGGCCTGCGCGTGATCGGCGCCGAATGAACAGCCCACGCAGCCTTCCTCCCAATCGGGCCCGAACATAAAATGCTGGATAATTAACTGGCTGCGGCCATCAAACAGGTCAGCCAATGATACCTTGCCATCAATGCTGTCAAATACATAATTTTTGGTCAGTTGTGTCCAGGGCAATACAAGCCGTTCAGCCCTTAATTTATCATATGCCCTCGTAAATTCTTTTTCTTTCTGTAATAATTCCTGGCGTGCCTTTAACCATTCTTCAGGCTTTACAATTTGATGTTTGCCTTTTGCGGCAAGCTGCATAGTTTGTGTTTCCATAATTGTTATTATTTTAGTTAAAGACAAACGGGGATTTAAAATCCGTACAACTCAAAAAGATTTTTTTTATTTTACAACACGATGGAAACTACGCAGGCCTTGGATCATTTGAAGAAAATAATCTTTGCCATACAACCTTTGCAGGATGATACCTGGGATGAATTTTCTTCGATATGGAAACCGTATGAGGCCAAACGCAAAACACTGCTTACAAAAGCCGGGGAAACGGAACGCTGTTTATATTTTGTTTTGGATGGTGTGCAACGCGGCTTTTATGCGCATGATGATGGCCGCGAAGCAACCATCGTTTTTACGTACGCCTTCTCATTTTCCGGAATTGCAGATTCTTTTTTATTGCAACAACCCTCCCGATTCTTCCTGGAAACGCTTACAGCAAGCAGCTTTTTGCGAACGGAATACAAGCAGGTGAATAATTTATTGCAGCGTTACCCAGATTTTCAAACCTGCATGTTTAAATCGCTGAGTTTTGCCTTTGCAGGTGTTTTGGAAAGACAGATAGAACTGCAATGTTTTTCTGCCGAAGAAAAATTTAAAGCGCTCCTAAAACGCAGCCCCCACGTATTAAATCTAATTCCTCATAAATACCTGGCATCCTACCTCGGTATTGATGCCACCAATTTCAGCAAACTGCTTGGCACCGTACGTTTATAGCGGTTATTTATAAATCTTGGTTTTTACCAATATTTATAAACAGCGCAAATGCAAGCTTTGCATCATAAACAAAATGTATGAAAACTCACAACACGCATCAACTCATTGAACTGCTGGAAGAACAAACTGAAAGTATTTTAAATATTGCTGTTCAGCAATGGCAAATGATGCCTGCATCGGTTTTTAAACAGCAGCCTTCTCCAGGCTCATGGAGCGCCATGCAATGTCTTGGTCATTTAAATGCGTATGGCCGCTATTACCTGCCTGCAATAGAAAGGGCCATTGATATGGCAAGATTAAAGCATCAGCCGGCGGTTGAAACATTTACGCCTGGCTGGCTTGGCAATTATTTTACCAAACTTATGTTGCCCGGGGAAGATGGCGTTGCAGTAAAAAAAATGAAGGCGCCAAAAAATTATGCCATAACAAATGGAGATAACAGCGATGAAATAATTGCAGCATTTATAAACCAGCAGGAAACATTATTATTATTGTTACAGCAGGCCAGGTATGTTAATTTGAATAAAATAAGAATACCCGTTTCCATAGCGAAGTTTATTAAATTAAAGCTCGGTGATGTGTTTATGTTTTTGATTGCGCATAACCTTCGTCATATAAAGC
>JAEWJV010000325.1 GCA_023386395.1 Bacteroidota bacterium | reverse complement strand
ATTTTAGAACAGGCAGCTGGATTGGATATCGGGGTGTACCTATGCAAACCATGCTTTACCTGCAACAGCCTACAATTATATCACAGGTTACTATAAGCAGCAGGGTTGATATTGGTAGCAAAATTATGCCTCCATCACAAGTGGAGGTTTGGGGTGGAAATGATGCAAACCATTTGCGATTACTTACAAAGACAATTCCGGAACAACCCAAAATGGAAGCGCCATCTTGTTTAAAAGCCTATGAATTAAAATTTGACAAAGGAGTATACAAATGCCTGAAGGTTGTATTAACGCCACTGCCAAAGTTGCCGATATGGCACAGTGCCAAAGGAGAAAAGGCATGGGTTTTTGTAGATGAGATATTATTAAATTAAATGGGCGAGTTGAATATTTTTTCAATTTTGTTTTTATCTTCTTTATCTCTTTTTCTTTTAATGCTTAAAAAATCAGAGAAGCTACTGCAATAAAAGCAACACAAACAAATAATATTGTTGAAATCATGATCGATCTTTTTAATTAATCACTTGAATTATAAAAAAAGCTTTGGATGCCGGAAGAGGTAAGGCAATAATGTTAAAGCAAGTATGCCGCTTAATATTACAAAGCCTGCAACCAACCCGTGATTGCCGTAAAATGCGGCCTGGCTTTTATCGGAATGCAGGAATGCGGTTATACATATAACTGCAATAACGATAACTGCTATGACAACATCATAACTCTTAAAGCTGTTGCTTTTTGCAAACAGGTAAAAGAACATGCCCGTTAACGTTAAAACAATCATTGTTGCAAATGTTATAGAGAAGAAATTGAACCAGGCCGCAGGTTCGTAATTAGTGATGCTTCTGAAAATAACTTCATAAATAACATTAATAAGTGTTGCTGCCATGCCTGTAAGCGCACCGGCCAGCAAGGCTTTTGAGAAGACTGGGAAATATTCAGTTTCTTTCATAACTATATATTTAAATGAACTAATTATTACTAAATACAATGCAGCGCGGTATTATCTTTCAATAAGCAGTTACTATTATCATACAATCGTTGTTCCAAAACGTATATCTTTTATTCACTTCATTTAAGAAAGCAGTGCAAAAGCATGAATATTGCGGAATTAATGCATTTGCGGCCTCAAAAAAAATAATATTGCTTGTTATTTTAACAATGTGTAACAGTAGTGTTATTACTCAATATTTACAATTAGTGTATAATTTTCGGTACATGTGTGTGCGAAAGATGACACATGAGATTATGCAACAACTGCTCTTAGTAAAATGAAGACGTTACCTGTTATAGACATTGCCGTGAAAGCGTATCCAAAATCTGCCAAATATTATTTGCAGCAAAACGGAATACCCATCACGACCTATACACGCAGCTCCGGCAATGCTGCTATAGATAATGACTTAAACAAGAAATGAAGTAACTGCACAATGCAGGTATGAGCAGTTAACAGAGCAGTTACAGCATGCTTATTTCAAAATATAAATAATCTATAACTAAATCATCATAAAGATTCTTTATTATTTAATTATTAAGTGTATCCTGTTTTTGTCATTTATTCTTTACGTTTGGCTTGTTACAAACATTGCCATTATTTATAACTATGACAGACAGAAGGATATTTCTTAAAAAAGCTGCATTGCTATCAGGCGGCATGGGTTTAATGGGCAAATTGCCGGCATCTATACAAAAAGCATTTGCTATAAATCCGGATGCAGGCTCCACTTATCTTGATGCAGAACATATCGTTTTCCTTATGCAGGAAAACCGTTCATTCGATCATTGTTATGGAACCTTGCAAGGTGTTCGCGGCTTCAATGATCCAAGGGCTATATCGCTTCCTAATAAAAATAAAGTATGGGCGCAAACCAATGCTGAAGGTGACACCTACACGCCATTCAGGCTTGATATAAAAGACAGCAAAATAACCTGGCTGGGTTCTTTACCGCATAGCTGGGACGACATGACGCTGGCAAGAAATGAAGGGCATCATGATAAATGGCTTGATGCAAAAAGATCAGGACGTAAGGAATGTAAAAACATGCCTTTAACCATGGGGCACTTTACAAGAGATGACATTCCTTTTTATTATGCGCTGGCAGATGCTTTTACTATATGCGACCAGCATTTTTGCGGATCACTTACGGGCACTACGCCCAACCGCCTGCATTTCTGGACGGGCACTATTCGTGCAAAGCATGATGAAAATGTAATTGCCCATGTATATAATTCTGATGTTGATTATGGCAAAGAAGCAAACTGGAAAACTTTTCCGGAGTACCTCGAAGAGAATAATATTTCATGGAAGATTTATCAAAATGAAATAAGTATAGACACGGGTTTTGAAGGTGAGGAAGAAGACTGGCTGGCGAATTTTACCGACAATCCTATTGAATGGTTTAAACAGTTCAATATTCGTTTTGCAAAAGGCCACATGGCTTACTTGCAAAAGGCCATTTATATGCTGCCGGAGAGAATAAAAACATTGGAGGAAACAATAAGTAAACTGCCTGTTGATGATGCAACGCTTCCAGACTTAAAAAAGCAACTTGAAAACCTGCAGCATAAATACGATTATGTAAAAGATGCAATTAATAAATACACCCCCGGAAATTTTGATAAACTTTCACCACTGCAAAAGAACCTGCATGAAAAAGCTTTTTGTAATAACAGCAACGATACAGACTATCGCAGCCTTGAAACAATTACTTATGATGATAATGGCACAACGCGGACAATGCAAATTCCTAAAGGCGATGTATTATATCAATTAAGGGAAGATGTGAAGACCGGCCAGTTGCCAACTGTTTCATGGATTGTGGCGCCTTCCAATTTCTCTGATCATCCCGGTTCGCCCTGGTATGGCGCATGGTATTTAAGTGAAGTGTTTGATATACTCACGCAAAACCCCGAAGTATGGAAGAAAACCATTTTCATTTTAAACTATGATGAAAATGATGGTTACTTCGATCATGTGCCGCCGTTTGTTCCACCAAACCCGTATAAAGAAAACAGCGGCAAAGTTTCTGCTTCCATCAATACAAAAGAAGAATTTGTAAGCAAACAGCAAAGCTGGATGCAGAAAGATGCAAAACGTATGAAAGAACAGGCGGAAGGCCCGGTAGGACTGGGTTTCAGGGTGCCGCTTGTAATTGCATCGCCGTGGAGCCGCGGCGGCTGGATTAATTCAGAAGTATTCGATCTTACTTCGCCTATTCAATTTATGGAACATTTTCTTTCTCATAAAACCGGCAGGAAAATTTATTCAAATGAAGTGAATGGCTTCAGAAGAGCTGTTTGCGGAAATCTTACTTCTGCTTTCAGGCCGTATAATGGTGAGGATATTACATTGCCAACGCCTGTTGACAGGATTCCCTTTTTGGAAAGCATTCATAAAGCGCAGTTTAAAGCATTGCCATCAGGTTATAAAAAATTAACGAATACAGAAGTTGCAGCATTAAATGCAAACACCGCAGCTTCACCATGCATGCCAAAGCAGGAAAAGGGTACACGCCCGGCCTGCGCTATACCATACCAGTTATATGTTGAAGGCAAACTCAAAAACAACGTATTCAGTTTGCAGTTTGATAACAAGAAAGATTTATTCAGCGATAAAACCACCGGTGCGCCTTTTATTGTTTATAATCTTTTAAATGATTTGCCGCCAAGAAATTACGTGGTGTTGCCCGGAGATACGATCACCGATGAATGGAGTTTAAATGCTGATGGTAATTATCATTTACGCGTAAACGGGCCTAACGGCTTTTTCAGGGAGTTTGTTGGTAATAAGAATAAAACCTTGCCTGAAGTTGTTTGCAATTATCAGCAGGCTGGTGCAGCCAAAGACTTATCAGGCAATATTGAGTTGAGCATAAAAAATATGTCTGCGCAAAAGCAGGTCATTGAAATCATTGATAACGCCTATAAAACAGGAACCATTACACAAACGCTATCGACAGATGCAATTATAACTATCCCTGTCAATCTTAATGAAAGCAGTAACTGGTATGATGTAAGTGTAAAAATAAAAGGCAATAAAATGTATGAAAGAAGATATGCCGGCCATGTGGAAACGGGCAAAGCGAGCATTACTGATCCATTAATGGGCGGCATGGTCTAATATATTTTTGCCACGGGTGAATATGAAAATATTATTAACGACATCTGTAGCAAATTAAATCAACCCTGCATAAATTGATTAATTTTACATTTTTATAGACGAAATCTATATCTGATATTCCCAGTGATTGTGACGGCCAATAAAAGTAACTACCATACTTAGGCATACTCGCCATTCACTGCTTACAACTCACCACTATAATGACATTTACCCAGCTTGAATATATTGTTGCCTTAGATAAGCATCGTCATTTTGCAGATGCTGCGGCACAATGTTTTATAACGCAGCCCACACTTAGCATGCAGGTGCAGAAGTTAGAAGAAGAATTAGGTGTGAAAATTTTCGACCGCAGCAAACAGCCCGTTTTACCCACAGATCCGGGCATTGAAATAATTGAGCATGCAAAAAGGATTTTAGCTGAAAGAGATGCGTTGAATGAAATGATCAATGCGAAAAAAGATCTTGTAAAAGGAGAATTAAAACTCGGCATCATTCCAACACTGGCGCCTTACCTGCTGCCTTTATTCATTCAATCCTTCACTAAAAAACATGAGCAGATTAAACTGGTGATAAATGAATTAACAACAAACAACATTATCGCCAATCTCCGCCAGGGTAAAATTGATGCCGGCATTCTTGTTACGCCTTTAAACGAAACCGGCGTGAAAGAAGATGTGTTGTTTTATGAAGAGATGCTGGCTTATGTTTCAAAGAATAATGCTGTTTATAAGAAAACATATTTGTTGCCAAAAGATATTGATCCCGACAAATTATTATTGTTGCAGGAAGGGCATTGTTTCCGTTCGCAGATGGTGCAGTTGTGCGAATTGCAAAAATCAAAAACACATTCGCATTTTGAATATGAGGCCGGCAGTTTTGAAACCCTGCGCCGCATGGTTGAGCTGAATGATGGCATTACCATTTTACCCGAACTGGCCACACTCGATATGACGGCGGCACAAAAAAATCACCTGCGTTATTTTAAAGCGCCGGTGCCGGTAAGGGAAGTAAGTATTGTTACGCACCGCGACTATTCAAAACGCCGCCTTATTGATGAGTTAAAAAAAGAAATTTTACTGGCTGTGCCCGACAAATTAAAAAAGAACAGGAAAGTAATGGTGGTGCCTGTTTAATGTTAATTATTATTGCAATAAAAGCAATCTTCCCGGCTGCAAATCGTTTACTAAGAATACTGCAAATTTTAAAATAATTTCAGCCTTTATTCAGTTAATAATTAGAATATTTGCCGCATGCAATTTGCCCGTTGTTTATTATTATATGTTTTGATAATGCATGTGCATTTTAGTGCAAATGCGCAACCGGGCACTACTGTGGATTTAAAGAAACCCGAGAAGTATGCAAGCCGTACGCTGGGTTCTGAAAAAACAACGGATGGTAAAATAGGCGCTGTAAAAAAATTCTACCAGAATACCATTACACATTATAATTATGTTTTTAATGCCGATCAGCGCTTAAACGAAATTGTTGAAAGAGCCAAGCAGGGT
>JAEWJV010000091.1 GCA_023386395.1 Bacteroidota bacterium | reverse complement strand
TTTCATAAAAAAGATATGAAGAAAAAAATTGCATTACTTACCGGCGGTTATAGCCGCGAAGCTGAAATAAGCTATCAAAGTGCGGTAACGGTAAACAATAATGTTGACAGAAATAAATATGATGTTTATCTTATCGATATAAATCCTGAAGGATGGTTTTATGAAGATGCGAACGGAGAAAAAATAAGTATTGATAAAAACGATTTTTCAATAACTATAAATAACGAAAAAATAAATTTTGACGGTGTATTGATGTGTATTCACGGCACACCGGGTGAAGATGGAAAGCTGCAGGGTTATTTTGATTGTATTGGACTGCCTTATACAACCTGTGATGCGGCCACATCAGCTTTAACTTTTAATAAAAGATATACGGTTGCCGTTGCAGGTTTCGCAGGAATAAACGTAGCTAAATCCCTGCATATTTTTAGAAATGATGTTGTGAACGAAGAAGACATTATTAATAAATTAAAATTCCCGGTATTTGTGAAGCCTAATAATGGCGGTTCAAGCATAGGTATGAGTAAGGTAAACCAGCCTTCGGAAGAAATTGGGGTAGCTTTGCGCAAAGCATTTAATGAAGATGACCAGGTGCTGGTTGAAGAATTTATTGAAGGACGGGAATTTACAATTGGCGTGTTTAAAACAAAGGGCGAAATCATTACATTGCCCATAACAGAAGTAAAATCGAAAAAGGATTTTTTTGATTTCGAAGCGAAATATAAAGGTTTAAGCGAAGAGATTACGCCAGCCCAGGCAGACCCTGCAATTATTGAAAAAGTGCAGGTTGCTGCAAGAAAGGTATATTCGGTATTAAATTGCCGTGGTGTGGTGAGAATAGATTTTATTTACAATGAAGCAAAGGGAGAGCCTTTTATGCTTGAAGTAAATACCGTGCCCGGGCAGAGTGCGGCAAGCATTATCCCCCAACAGGTAAAAGCGATGGGATGGACGCTTGAGCAGTTTTATACAGCGCTTATTGATGAATGCTGGAATTAATTAATAAGAAACAAACCATTAATGTTTAAATTTATAACGGGACGCTCTTTTTTTGTAAACCTGTTAGTGGCAATAGCGCTGCTTTTATTAATGATTTTTGCGTTTTTCTTTTCACTGGGTTCTGTTACGAAACATAACGAGTCTATAACTGTACCGGATGTAACAGGCAAAACATTAGTAGATGCAACGGGTTTTCTCAAGCAAAAAAAATTCCAGGTTTCTGTTCAGGATTCCGTGTATGTTGATTCAGTACCGCCGCTTACCGTAATTAAGCAATCTCCTGAAAGTGAAGAAGTAGTAAAAGCAAACCGCACCATTTATCTTACCATAAACCGTGCAACCCCGCCGTTAATAGAAATGCCCGATCTAAAAGGGTTTTCTTACAGAAGTGCACAAATGTTTTTGGAAAGCCTGGGGCTTAAGCTGGGCAATATAAGTTACACACCGGATATTGCGCGCAATGCAGTTAAAGACCAGTTACTGAATGGAAAAACAGTGAACCCGGGTACCAAAGTACCTATGAGCACAGCCATAGACCTTGTGCTTGGTAATGGGCTTGGTGATACACAACTTGCCGTGCCCGATCTTGTGGGCTTAACCGTGTCACAGGCAAAGGAATATTTATCAGGGGATAATATAAGCATAGGCGTAATACTTACAGAAGGTGCCGTGGCAGACACTACCAATGCATATATCGTTCGCCAAAACCCGGACCCAACAACATTATTACCAAGTGGTGAAAGGGTGAATAACCGAATTCGCGCCGGGCAAATGATGGATATATGGATAAGTACAGCACCACCAGTAAAAGATTCATCCGTAATTCCGCCGGCAATTAATAATTAAAAATCTATTATGCAAACAATAACAGTACAAGAATTAAAACAACGCCTGGATGCAGGAGAAAAAATCCATCTTTTGGATGTGAGGGAGCCCAGCGAAAATGCTGAATTTAATATTGGTGGCACACTGCTGCCGCTTGGTGAAGTGCGCAATATGCAAACAGAACCTGTTGATGACTGGAAAAAAGATGAAGTAGTGGTGTATTGCAGAAGTGGCAACCGCAGTGGCCAGGCAGCAATGATACTTGAACAGTTAGGATTTGAAAATGTGAAAAACCTTACGGGTGGCATGCTGGCGTGGCAACAAAATTTTGGTGCAGGCAGCTAAAAATACCTTCCCATGTAATTTATAAATTGCATATCTGTTATATTTTGATTAACCCGTTTGCTTAGCCTCAGCGGCGGGCAATCAAAATAATATGTAATTTAGCAACGGCTGCCTGCCAACAATTAACTCTTAAATATTCTACAACAACTCTAAATCATAAAATCATGGGGCTACTCAAAAAAATTTTTTCCAAAAGATTTCAATCTGATTTATACAGAGATTTTTGGGACTGGTTTCAAAAAAATGAAAAAGATTTTTATTCTGTAATAAAGAACAAAGGCAATATTGAAGAAGCTTTTTTCAATCAGCTTACGCCTAAATTAAAAGACGTGGGTAAAGATATATTTTGTCTTACCGGAATAAGCAACGATAGTACTGTTGAATTAATATTTACTGCAGAAGGCGTGATTAAAAATATTGTTTTTATTGAAGAACTGGTGGCCGCTGCGCCTAAAATTAAAGGCTGGAAATTCACGGCACTAAAACCTGCACTTGATGTAAAGAATGTTGTCATAAACATGTCGGGTTATTCCTTCAACAGTGAAAATATTTGGTTCTATGAAAATGATGATGAATATCCGGATGAAATAAATATCTCCATAGTACATAGTGATTTGGTTGAAGATAACTGGCAGGCAATTACAAACGGCGTTTATGTCTTTCTTAATAATTATATAGGCGAATTAAATTTTGCAACAACAATAGATAATATGAAAGTAATTGGGAAGGCATTGGCCAACCGGCCGCTTATCCCGGTAGAAAAATTAAAAGCCTATTTAAAATGGCGGGAAAAGGAATTTGTTGAAAAATATGATGGCATGCGCCACAGCTCCGAAAACGATCATTATGCAACCCTCAAGGTTGCATTAAAAAACGGGAATTCTTTAATTGCAACCATGAATATGGATTTGCTTGAATGGTATGGCAAAACTTCACATCCCTGGATTGGCGAATTTGAAATAAAATATAAAGGAGAGCATGGCGGTGGTATGCCGGACAAAACAGTGGCTGAACTGCTGAATGCAATTGAAGAGAAAATTTGTGAAGATCTCAAAGATGCCGATGGCTATTTAAATGTAGGCAGGCAAACAGCGGAAAGCATAAGGGAAATTTATTTTGCCTGTAAAGATTTTCGCAAACCTTCTAAAATTTTTGATAAGGTAAAACGCCATTTTGCTGATAAATTTGAAATATCATACAATATTTATAAAGACAAATACTGGCGGTCATTTAATCGTTTTAAACAGAACTAATGTTATGTTTAAATGATGAATTGCCGTATTTAAAGTGAATAATCAGTGGTCAGTTGTAAGTGTATACACTATCATTGCTGATAACTCACTCACTTAACACTAAATAAATTCATGCAATCTTTCAACGAACGTTTACATCATTTAATTAAAGAGGCGCTAACAGAGGATGTTGGTGATGGCGATCATTCCTCATTAAGCTGTATTCCTGCTGAACAAAAAGGCAGGGCTGTTTTAAAAATAAAGCAGGATGGTATTCTCGCCGGCGTTGATATAACACAGCAAATATTTAATTATGCAGAACCCGCTTCTTCTTTCAATATTTTTAAAAAAGATGGTGAAGCCATGCGCAATGGCGAAAATGCTTTTGAAGTAGAAGCGCATATTCATACCATATTAAAATGCGAAAGGCTTGTCTTGAATTGCATGCAGCGCATGAGTGGTATTGCAACATTAACGCATCAATACACAGAAAAGCTAAAAGGTTATAAAACCCGATTGTTAGACACAAGAAAAACAACGCCTAATTTTCGCCTGCCGGAAAAAGAAGCGGTGCGTATCGTCGGCGGCGTTAATCATCGTTTCGGTTTATTTGATATGATTATGCTGAAAGATAATCATATTGATTATGCCGGCGGCATTGAGAAAGCTATTGAAAAAGCTTGGCAATATGTGCAAACAAAAAAGCCGGGATTGAAAATAGAAGTAGAAACAAGAAATATAAACGACGTAAAAAAAGTTTGTGCAGTTGGCAAAGGCAAAGTATTTCGCATTATGGTTGATAATTTTACGCCCGCCCAAATAAAAGAAGCGCTGGAAATTATTAAAAATGATTTTGAAACCGAGGCCAGCGGTGGCATAAATTTGAATAATATTGAATCCTACGCGGAAACCGGGGTTGATTATGTAAGTGTTGGTGGATTAATTCACCAGGCGCAAAGCTTGGACCTGAGCTTAAAAGCCGTTGTAATTTGAACGTGTAAAGTATGAGTAAGAAAAATAAACCAGACTCCAGGGGTTTTGTTTACAGTACCAACCCCAATTTTTCTTTTCAACCCGATGGCAATGATGAGCAGGAAACCCTGCCTGTGGCACAGCAAAAATTGAGAGTAAAGCTTGAAACGAAACACCGTGGCGGTAAAACCGTAAGTTTAATCACAGGTTTTATCGGTGCGGCGGATGATCTTGAGGATCTCGGGAAAAAACTAAAAAGTTTTTGCGGTACCGGCGGCAGCGTTAAAGACGGCGAAATAATTATACAGGGAGATCAGCGGGAAAAAATACTTCAATGGCTGCTGAAGAACGGCTATAAACAATCCAAAAAAATATAAAAACTGCTATTTCTGGAATTGCTTTGTCATACACCCGTAAATTTTAAACATTTTTTATACAGAAAACAGAAATCTTAAACCAGAATTGCTAACTATTATTCGATTTTCTTGCGCCATAAGCTTACTTTTGCGCAAATTTTAAAAAGCATATTTTTTATGGCCAACACAGGTAAGGTTAAACAAATTATCGGCGCGGTGGTTGACGTGCATTTTCCTGACGGTTCACTCCCGGAAATTTATAATGCCCTTGAATTAACACGTTCTAACGGCGACAAGTTAGTACTTGAAGTTCAGCAACATTTGGGCGAAGACAGTGTTCGTACCATTGCAATGGACGGCACGGAAGGTCTTGTTCGCGGAGCTGCCGTTGTTGATACCGGCAAAGCAATCGCGATGCCAACAGGCGAAGCTATTAACGGGCGCTTATTTAATGTAACCGGAGATGCGATTGATGGCTTACCTGCTGTTGACAAGAAAAATGGCCGCCCTATTCACGCATTGCCGCCGGCATTTGAAAACCTTAGCACCGCTACAGAGGTTTTATTTACCGGTATTAAAGTTATTGATCTTATCGAGCCTTATGCAAAAGGTGGTAAAATTGGTTTGTTTGGTGGTGCCGGTGTGGGTAAAACTGTATTGATCCAGGAACTGATTAACAATATTGCGAAAGGCTATGGTGGCCTTTCTGTGTTTGCAGGCGTAGGTGAAAGAACCCGTGAAGGAAATGACCTGCTGCGTGAAATGATTGAAGCCGGCATTATGAAATATGGCGATTCATTCAAACATAGCATGGAAGAAGGTGGATGGGATTTGAGCAAGGTGGATATGGAAGGCCTTAAAGAATCGAGGGCTACATTCGTATTCGGCCAGATGAATGAACCTCCCGGCGCCCGTGCACGTGTGGCTTTGAGTGGTTTAACAATTGCAGAATATTTCCGTGATGGCGATGGCACCGGAAAGGGTAAAGACATTCTTTTCTTCGTAGATAATATCTTCCGTTTCACACAGGCTGGTTCTGAAGTATCAGCTTTGTTAGGCCGTATGCCTTCAGCCGTGGGCTACCAGCCAACGCTGGCAACAGAAATGGGCTTGATGCAGGAAAGGATTACTTCTACAAGAAACGGTTCAATCACATCTGTACAGGCAGTTTATGTGCCTGCAGATGACCTTACTGACCCTGCCCCGGCAACAACTTTTGCCCACCTGGATGCTACAACGGTATTAAGCCGTAAAATTGCTGACTTAGGTATTTATCCTGCAGTTGACCCGCTGGATTCCACTTCAAGAATTCTTACGCCGGCTATTGTTGGCGATAAACATTACGATACTGCCAACCGTGTAAAATTGATCCTGCAGCGTTATAAAGAATTGCAGGATATTATCGCAATCCTTGGTATGGATGAATTGAGCGAGGAAGATAAGCTGGTGGTGAGCCGTGCACGCCGTGTGCAGCGCTTCCTTTCCCAGCCTTTCCACGTAGCAGAAGCATTTACCGGTTTGAAAGGTGTGTTTGTGAGTATTGAAGATACTATTCGCGGTTTCAATATGATTATGGACGGCGAAGTGGATGAATATCCCGAAGCTGCCTTTAACCTGGTAGGTACTATTGAAGATGCGATTGAAAAAGGCAAGAAACTGATTGAACAGGCAAAAGGATAATTAGCAAATTAGCTAATGCGCTAATCCTGCTAATGAAATCCAAAGATTATTAGCAAATTATCGCATCAGCGCATCAGTATACTAAAATGACTTTAGAAATATTAACACCCGAAACAAAATTATATAGCGGAGAAGTACACGGCGTTCAATTGCCTGGTATTGAAGGGTCTTTTGAGATATTAGAAAAGCATGCACCACTTGTAGCCGCACTTGGAAAAGGAAAAATAAAAGTTTTGAAAACCAAATCAGAGGTTTTTAGCTATACAATTCAAAGCGGTTTTGCCGAAGTGCTGGGCAACAAAACAACGGTTTTGGTAGAAGGCGCCGCAGAATAAAAGTTTTTTAACAAGAGAAAAATAATAAAACCCTCCCTAAAAAAGAGGGTTTTATTATTTTAGCGGTCCGGATGAAATTAATTCAGTTGACTTTATCCGGATCCTTTATTAAACAAGAACTCAGGACAACATTTTTTAATAACAAAAATCATGAAGTCTATGAATCAAACACCAGTAAACATGCCCCAGTCAAACACAATTAAACCTGAAATTGTTGATGTATTAATTCAATTTTTTCTTAGCTGATAAAAATTGAATTAATACGCGGACGAATTAGTTTTTGCTTTAATTCCTAACGACGATAATTTGCTTTATTTCTGGTAGAAATCGTTGTAGTAAAGTTTTATGCCCTTTACAATAAGGATCCATTTAACTATCGCCCAGGTAAACTTCCAGTAAACCATCCGGAAGGCTTACATGCACTTCCTTTTTCTTCCTGTCTATTTGAAGAAGGGTTGCTTCGTTTAGGGGAATAAGCACTTCTTTCCCTTTTATAGTTAGCTGTAACAACACCTGCAGCGGCTGTTCAATTACTGATTCAACCGAATCCAGTTTTTCATCATCATTATAAACTGTAAAGCCAATAAGGTTTACCGGGGCTGTTTTACTTACCAGGCTATCGAAATTTGTTTTGGTAAGCCATACCTTTTTCTGAAGCAGCAGGGCCGCTGCTTCTTTTGTATTAATACCCTCCAGTTTTATAATGGTTTCAGCCTCATTTTTTATAGTGCTTTTTTCATGGAAATAAGGCAGGTATTCACCCTTTACTTTTTCAATGAAAATGGCTGAAGTGTTTTTAAAATCTGTTTTCCTGCCCAACACATGTTTTAATACAAACTCGCCCTGAAGGCCGTGTGTGGCGGCTAATTTCCCTATGTGAATGTATTCGCTCAAAATATAATAATGTGAAATTTAAATTTAACTGATTAAGCCCGCAACCCGTGGCCGCCATAAAAATATGCAGTATAAGGGAGTGACACAACTAAAGTGTAACCGGAGTTAATTTGCCGGAAATCAAAATAAAAAAATCCCGCTATTGCTAACGGGATTTTAAGAAAAATTTTTCCATTGGCTGCTTACGCTTCTGTAGAGTCCGGAGCTTGTGCTTTTCTTGCAGCAGGTTGCGGACGAGCGGCAATCCTGGTTCTTTTGTGCTCATCACTACGGCGCTTTACATGAACTTCGTGTTCTTCATGCCATTTCTGGAACTTCTGCATGGCTGCTGCCTCATCGAACAGGCCAAGTTTTACACCGCGTAATAAGTGTTTTAAATAGAGCACTCCTTTAAAGGATAAGATACGGCGAACAGTGTCTGTTGGCTCAGCACCTTTGTGCAACCATTCTAATGCTTTTTGACGGTCTAACTGGATTGTTGCAGGAACAGTTAGCGGATTGTAGGTTCCGATTTTCTGGATAAATTTTCCATCACGGGGTGCACGGGCATCGGCTATTACGATAAAGTAAAAAGGTCTCTTTTTACTTCCGTGCCTTTGAAGTCTGATTTTTACTGCCATTTTAAATAGAAATTTAAAGGCCTTTGTTCAAAAGGTTTAAATGAATAATTGAACTGCGAATGTAAGTGATAAATAATGATTTCAAAAACGCTGCATATAAAAATTAATTTTTTTTTATCAGCAGCGGATAAAGGTTGTCAGAAACATAGAAATAAAGATGTTGAACAGCAAAGAAGAAGCAGATACAAGTTTTTACTTTTGCCTGCTTCCCTGTACGAAAAAAAATATCTACCGGCGCGTGCCCGGCATGCGCATACCGCCCATCGGCATTTTATTCATCATCTTCATCATCTGTTTCATTTGTTCAAACTGCTTCATAAAAGCATTCACATCTTCCATGGATTTGCCTGACCCTTTTGATAAACGGGTGCGGCGGCTTTGATTGATAATATCCGGGTTTGCTTTCTCATAAGGCGTCATGGAGTTAATTATAGCTTCCACGCCTTTAAATGCATCATCGCTTATATCCACATCTTTTATGGCTTTGCCCACGCCGGGTATCATGCCCATTAAGTCTTTCAGGTTGCCCATCTTTTTTATCTGCTGCAACTGGTCGTAAAAATCCTGGAAATCGAATTGGTTCTTACGGATCTTCTTTTCCAGTCTTTTAGCCTGCTCTTCATCAAATTGCGCCTGTGCTTTTTCTACCAGAGAAGTAATATCGCCCATGCCTAAAATACGCTGGGCCATACGGTCGGGGTAGAATACATCGAGCGTATCTAACTTCTCACCGCTGCTTACAAATTTTATGGGTTTATTTACCGTGTATTTAATAGATAAGGCGGCGCCACCACGGGTATCGCCATCGAGCTTGGTTAAAACAACGCCGGAGAAATTAAGCCTGTCATTAAAAGCTTTGGCCGTATTCACTGCATCCTGACCGGTCATGGAGTCAACCACAAATAATATTTCAGTTGGATTAACCGCAGCCTTTATATTAGCCACTTCGGTCATCATGACTTCGTCAATGGCGAGGCGGCCGGCTGTATCTATTATTACAACATTCTTATTTTTTGTTTTGGCTTCCTTAATAGCATTCTGCGCAATAGCCACGGCATCTTTTGTTT
>JAEWJV010000249.1 GCA_023386395.1 Bacteroidota bacterium | reverse complement strand
AACACCTGAATTAAATGGAACACAACTAAGATATAAGTATCAGAACAAAGAATTGGTTATTGATTTAAGCATGAATAATTATGCTGTTTCAGATGGGCGCTATTCAATTGAATCACCAAAGGATTTTAGTTTTTACAGCAAAAACGATTCCCTGTATTTTTTTAATGAGGATGATGAAAACATTTCTCTTAAAGTAATTGTTCCTTCCGGAAATAATCTTTCCATCAGCATCAAAAACTGGAGCGCTGATAAATGCGAATGGACGCAATCAACTACAACATCCGCTTCAATCATAAAATATAATATTGCTCATCTTAATATCAATAAAAACTACTCAATCCTAATAAATAATAAGTTGCTTGAAAAAGTGAAACCAAATAATAACGGCAGCATTATGTTTGAACGCCCCGTTTCCGGTAAAGCGAGCGAAATAACGATTACTAATGAACAAGCATATTAATAAGAATGGATCTAAAAATTCTTTGCACACAGTGGGGGTATGAACATTTGCCAGCCGATGTTTTTTTAGAAAAAGTAAAGAACGCAGGTTATGATGGCGTTGATACATGGATGCCTGAAAGTAAAGCTGAAAGAAAAAAATTTATACAGTTAATCAAGCAATTTAAATTAAGCATTGTAAGCCATCAGCACCAGGCAACCGGTAATAACATACAGGCATTTTGTAAAAGCTTTGAATACTATTTAAATATGGCTTTGGAGTGTGAGCCACTGCTGATCAATTCACATTCAGGAAGGGATTTTTTTACCATCGATGAGCAACTTGCAGTGATTGATGTTGCAGAAAATTTTTCAGCAAAAAATAATATTACCGTAGCGCATGAAACGCACCGCGGGAGAATTGGTTTTTGTCCTGGCAATGCGGTTCAGTTATTTAAACTGCGGCCGTCGATGAAAATAACTGCCGATTTATCGCACTGGGTTTGTGTTACAGAAAGCTATCTTGAAAATTTTGAAAATATACTTCAGCAAGCTATTAAACGTACAGCCCATGTACATGCACGGGTGGGTTTTATCGAAGGCCCCCAGGTACCAGACCCAAGATTGCCGCAATGTCAGGAAGCATTAGATCATTTCAAAAAATGGTGGCAAAAAATGATTGAAAATAAAAAAGCAAAATACGAAGCTTTAATAACATTCACAGCGGAGTTTGGGCCGCCGCCTTATATGTGGACAGGCCTTGCTGATAACGAGCCATTAGCCAATCAATGGGATATTAATCTGCACATAAAAAAATTGCTGAAAACGATGTTTGAAGAAAGTGTAGCTGATAAATAATATAAATATGACGAATAATGATAGCCCGATGAGATCAATTTGTATTGCAGCTGTGATAGCAGGTATTATACTTACGCTAAATCTTAACGCCCAAACTTCGCAATATAATTACGCCTGGGGAAAACAATCGTATATATCCGAACCTTCGTCAACCTTAGACGGCGTACAATCCCTTGCCAATTGGATTTGGGATTCGGGGGAAGCGAATCCGAAAAATTACTACTTGTTAGTTCGAAAAACATTCAGGTTAGATGCGCTGCCTCGAAAGGCAGATACCTATATTTCTGCTTACGCTTATGCAGATGTGTATATCAATGGAAAATTACTGGAACGTTGCCCCATGAATTGCGACCCGCAATTTCAGTGTTACGACAAATTCAACATTTCAAACTACCTGAAAAAAGGAGAGAATTGTATAACAGCCATTGTACAAAATTTTGGTGTTGGATTACATTCTCAGACGAATGCAAGAGGTGGCTTTTTCTTCCAGGCAAAACTTCAATATTCCCAAAACAAGTCAGTTGATTTACTAAGTGATGCCAGTTGGAAAGTTACACATGCCAAAGCCTGGAATACGCAGTCAAAATTCAGGGAACCAAATGCGCACCTTATTGGTTTTATAGAAGATTTTGATGCCAGGCTTTGGCCTGAAGGCTGGCATAATGTTTCTTTTAATGATGCATCATGGCAAAATGCAACAGTTATAGGTAAACCACCCGTTGCGCCATGGAATAATATTGTAGTAACGGAGCGCCCGCAACTTCTTCGTAAAATTGTAAAACCTGTTCGCACCTGGCAAAACGATAGTTTAATAGTTTATGATTTTGGAAAAGAGATTGTTGGCTACCCGCAATTCACTATTAATGCCTCACAGGGAGGAATTGAATTTGAAACAGGCACAAGTGAACGGTTAGATAGCAATGGAGTTCCTTTAATCCGCGCCAGCGGAGATCATTCCAACAATTATACAACCAAACATGGAGTACAAAGCTGGCAGCCATTTACATGGATGGGGTTTCGTTATTTTTCAATTGAAAGAAAAACCGGCATCCGGATTCAGGATATAAGCGCGGAGCTTTCCTGCTATAATTATGACATGGATGGATCGTCGTTTGAATGTTCAGATCCCCAGCTAAATCATTTCTGGGATATTGGCAGATACACCATGCAACTTAATTCTATAGATACCTATCAGGACCCCTGGCGTGAACACACTCAATACATTGCCGGCGAGTCCCGTTATATG
>JAEWJV010000238.1 GCA_023386395.1 Bacteroidota bacterium | reverse complement strand
CATCTGTATAAGTGGCGCCTTTACTGCGCGCTGCATTCAATGCAACGTCGGCCAACTGCTTTTTAAGCGCTGTATCGCCCGGGTCCCATGGCCTGTCGAGTGGTACCGCATTGCCGATCACAGGTATATTGGCAAGCATGGAAGCGCCAATGCCCATACCGGCAACCTGTAAAAAATTTCTGCGTTTCAAATGGAATTATTTTGAGGTGAAAAATCGTTATGTCTCTTTAGCTGTAAGTTTTAATAATAGCAAGATAAGCCAGGTATGTATATATCATTAAATTTTTTTGATGAAAGGTTGCTGACTTATTTTTTGGGCTAAAGAACCGGTTACTGGAATAAACGCTCTCATTTTCTTAAGGCTTCAATCTTCAAATAATTAAAAAAGAAGCCCATATAAAGGCTTCTTTTATTTTGCCGGAGAAACTTTTTGTGTTATAGCGGGAAAACCTTCCTGCCATGCACTTCATTTATCACCTGTGCCACGCAGCCATAGAATGCAGCGCCACCGCATACAATACCTTCATATCCGGCAATTATGTGCAAAGATTTATTGCCTGTAAAATCGCCCAAAGCCAGCAGGAAAAACAATACGGTAAGTGTAAAGAAAACCACCTGCAGCAAACGGTTCAGCTTTAATGTGCCGATGAACATAAAGAGGGTAAAGATGCCCCATAATAATAAATACCAGGCAACCGCTGTTTCGCTGGATTTATATTCAGCCCCAAATGATGTTTTGGGTATTAGCCATAAAGCCACCAGCGACAACCAGAATGAGCCGTAAGCTGTAAATGCAGTTGCACTAAAGGTGTTGTTCTTTTTCCATTCCTGCAGGCCGGCAAATATTTGTGCAATGCCACCCATAAAAATACCCATGCTCATTATCATGCTGTCAAGCTCATAAATGCCGGCATTATGAATGTTGAGCAAAATAGTAGTCATACCAAAGCCAAGAAGACCAAGCGGCGCTGGATTACCCGTAGTGTCTTTAATGATAATTGTTTGTGGAGAACCATCGTTAGTTGGATTCATGCAGCAAGTTTAAAGATTAAAAATAAAAGTTTAAAAATAATGAGGAAGTTTAAAATTCAGCATAATCAATTAAACAACTTAAAAAATATTTGAGGAATGTGGTATACATTATTTTAAGATGAAATAATGCTTGAAAAACAACAAGCTCAAGTTTTATGGCATTCCTGGCATTTCCTGCCTGTTCCCCATCGGATAATTCGGAATAAACTTTGGTATTATCTATTGGAAACTACTTTGAATAACTGAGGGCTTAACAGTGCTGAGACGTAAACCGGGTAAGGATTTTAGGCAAACCATATAATTGCTTATAAGCTTGCACTATTGTTTAAGCAACTAACTAAACTGTAAAAATTGACATGTTTGAAAACTTGATTAAAAACCTTAACAGCTATCTGGATTTTACTGATGAAGAATTAACTTTTTTCCTTTCACTTTTCGAATATAAAAAGGTGAAAAGGTATAATCATATTATAAAAGCCGGGGAAATTTGTCACTACGTTGCTTATGTGAATAAAGGATTATTCCGCTATTATTTTACAGCGGGCAATAAAGAACATACCACACGCATATTTATGGAAGATTCATGGACGGGCGATTATGTTTCATTCTTATGCCGCAGGGAATCTGTGGTTAACATTGAAGCGCTTGAAGATTCCGAATTATTTATGCTGAATTATGAATCCATTCAAAGAGCTTATGATAAGGCTAAAACCTTTGAACGTTTTGGAAGGTTAATGGCCGAATGGCTGTTTATTGATATCGTTAGCAGGAACACTAACTTCCTGCGGAAAACACCCGAAGAACGATACCTTGATATGCTGGAACAAACGCCACAGGTATTTAACAGGGTTTCCCTTAAATATATAGCGTCTATCATTGGTATTGAACCTGAAAGCCTCAGCCGTATAAGAAAAAGGACTGCAGGGCGCTAATCTTAACCAATATCAATATTTTAAGTTCATTTCTTAACCAACGTTAAGCGTAAAAAAACACTTTGTATTTTACATTTGCATTGTCTATTTGTTATTATACGGCCAGGACATTAAGTAATAATATAAGGCTTATTATTACTCCCGTTTTTAAATCCGTTCCCCCTGCTGGTCATGAGGCCTTGCTGCAAGCAATTAAATAAAAAGCTAACTAAAATTATGTGGAATCAATTACACGGAATCTGATAGCAGTGAGTTTTTCACTGCTTAACACAGGTTAAGTTTTAAAATTTATTTCTTGACAAACATCAAGAAACATGCAATTGCGTTAATCCATTAAATAACAAAAAAACAAGCAGCACTATCAACAGAAAAAAATTTTAAGGGCTGTTGCAACATAATAAAACTCTCAAAATCACCTGGCACTTTTAATTGTTTATACATGCTGTAAATACTTTAAACAGCATTCAAAGTTGTCCATTATAATTGGTACTTATAATGCTTCAATGCCTAACCCCTTTTTTATATATAGCAGCCTCAAAAAACAAATTGCACGGTGCTGCGTTGAGGCTTTTCCACCTGTGTTCATAATCTTATAACCGTATATATAATTTTCTGTTTGTAAATTGGGACAAACATAATTATATGCGATGGAGAAGATTTAACGGTGAAACCATTCACATGCCTATTAAATCGGCTGTAGAAGATGCCATTAAACGCGAGCACGATCAAGGCGTGCATTTAAAAGTTTGCATTGGCACCGACAGCCAGGTAAAAGGCAGTGAAACAGAGTTTGCAACCGTAATTGTTTTTTTGCGTGAACATAGCGGCGGCTTTATGTTTATTCATAATGAAAAAACAAAGCAGCGCTATAATATTAAAGAACGTATGCTGGTTGAAGTGGCCAAAAGCATTGAAGTGGCTTATGAGCTTTGCAATCTTTTTATTCAGTATGATGTTGACATGGAGGTGCATGCTGACATTAATACCAATCCTCATTTTAAAAGCAACGATGCCCTGCGTGAAGCAATGGGCTATATTATGGGGATGGGCTTCGCTTTTAAAGCAAAGCCTGAAGCATTTGCCAGCAGTTGCTGCGCAGACAAAGCCTGCAACTGATCATTTTTTGTGTAACAAAACACTGCAATAATTACTTCCTGTCTCCGGATGTTTTTCCGGGGCTAATAATTCTTACGCCGCCAATTTTCCTGAATCCATACAACCTTATCCGCTTATGCTTTATCAAATGAATTATTGAATATTGAGTATTGATTATTTAAACAACTATACTTCGCCTGAAAAACACCGGATGTACTGCTATAAATTTATCTCACCTTCATTATCCCAGTTCTTCTGCACGGTTAATTTACGTGGCAGGCG
>JAEWJV010000177.1 GCA_023386395.1 Bacteroidota bacterium | reverse complement strand
TGGTAGATGAAGGCAAAGTTCATTGGAACCACAAGGTGATAAAATATTTGCCGGATTAAAAACTAAGCGACCCATGGATAACAAACCATATTACGATTGCCGATATTCTAAGCCACAGGTCAGGACTTGAAGGTTTTGATGGAGATTTACTTTGGTACGGAACAAATTATTCCAGACAAGAGATTGTAAGAAGAATACAATATAGTGTTATTAGAAATAATTTTCGTTCTGACTTCGGATACCAAAACGTGATGTACATCGTGGCAGGTTTGATTATTGAAAAAGTTAGCGGGCAAACCTGGGATAATTTCATACGACAACATTTCTTTTTGCCTTTGTCAATGAAGAGCAGTTCGACAAGCATTGCACAAATGATGAAGACCAACAACTATGCGCATCCTCATTTGAGAGATACGCCAATACCAATAATGAACATGAATAATGTTGCTCCTGCTGGTGGTATAAATTCAAATATTGACGACATGCTTCATTGGTTAGAAGTATGGATAAATAAGGGAACTTATAATGATAAGCCATTATTTGCAACCGATACTTACAAAGCCATTACAAGTACAAAAGTGATGTTTTCAAATAACTCCGATGATGCTTACGGTTTTGGCTGGTACATTGGTTATGAAAATGGCAGGAAGATTATAACACATGGCGGTGGAATGCCGGGCTATAAATCTTTCATAACAATTATTCCTGAAGATAGTATCGGTATAATTATATTAACAAACAAAATCACATATTTAAATGAAGGACTTGCAGATGTAATAATAAAATATCTAACAACAAATACAATGAACTGGCAAGAAATGGACAATAATATGTATGGAAAGAATTTTCATTTTTCGTGGGATGAAGATGATGGCGATACAACTTATAAGCAACATTCATTTATTCCAAATCTTTCAGTTTATGAAGGAACTTATGAAGATAAAGCATATGGTAAGGCAGTTATCAGAGAAGAAAATGGCAAAGGCTTTCTTGAACTTTTACCTTCTAAAAAACAGTTCTCGGGTTATCTATATTATTTGAATAAGGACACATTCAAAGTTGTTTTTAATGACAGGTTTGTTCCGGCGGGCGAAGTAATATTTACAACAGATAAAAATGGAAAGCCGGTTGGTTTCAGGCTTGACATTAATAGCAGTGATTTTCTTTTTAAGTATCTTGATTTCAAAAAAGAATAATTAAAAACATCTCTATTGACAAAAGCCACGAACGCACAACAAGAGCATTGCCAAAATACAGGCTGACGAGACGTGTCTTTCAGCTTTTAATTTTTAATTAAGCTGTAGTTTCGACTCGGCATTATAGATTAAGTTAAGTGCAAATTAGCAACTTTAAAATATAAATTTGGCTTCAGTTGCCGGCGCGTAACGAGCTTCGATTGCCTGCACTTCGGCAATACTTTTCCGTTAGGCGCAAGGCAAAAGCGACAGTCTTCATTTTTCAATCATGACATTACGAGCAACCATTTTATTTTCAGCACTGCTTTTTGTGACACATGCCATTGGGCAGACAGGAATTTTGACAGGGAAAGTGGTTGATAAGGAATTCCGTCCTATTTACCAAGCAATCATATACGATGCAGACACAGTTCGTTTAGGAGAAAGCGATATAAATGGTAATTTTAGTCTCGTCATTCCTTCGGACACGAAATCATTAATAGTTGCCTGGGTTGGTATGGAATGGAAATTCATTAATTTTTCAAGTGACTGCAATAGCCTTGAGATTATTCTACAGCTAGGTTCAACATATGATTTTATGTACCAACTGGCAAAGGCAGTTCCTCTACGGCATTATTTGGTGTTGCAGGTTCATTGATGATGTATTTACTCTTGAGTCAGAAGACCTTCCCAAAGGGATATATATTAATACCTATAGCTGTCCTGTTCGGTTCAAGCGTACTTGTACTTTATGAAGATGGACATGCCCCTGCACTATTGTTTGGTACAATGTTGGGTTTAGTACTTCGCAGAAACGCCCGACAAATTACTTTCTATCCCCAGATAAAATATTGAATTATTAGGAGCAAAGGGGCACAGCTACCAACAAAAGTATTGCTGCAAGTGGGGCATGACGTAGGAGCAATCGGCTGTAATACTATCAACAACAGTCCGGGCAATACTTTCATTGTTCAACTTTTGTACATATCTTCATCTTTAGATTTTCAATTGGGCTAACGTTGTGGGCTGACCGATATTAATGCCAGCACAGCAGCAAGACCTATCTTGTACGCAATACAAACGACCCTTCAAAAGCATGAGAATATTTTTTGCTCCAGTTTTACTTTTTCTGACTTTAGTTTTAAATGCACAGACAAATACTTATTTGGCAGACTTAGCAGCATTAAAGTCTATTGTTGAAAAAACAGCATCCTTCAAAGCCCAAATAAAGGGAGACAAACTGTCCTATTACCATAATTTGTATAAGCGTTTGGCTTCCGATACCGTAAGTAACCCAAATAGCTACAAATACTTTTATAATCTGTCCCAGCTACTGTTTCCACTTCGGGACAATCATTTGGGATTTTATCAGCTTCCAAACAATAACCACTTCAGGACAAAAGAAAGCATTGATAGCTTCATTTCAACAAAAGAGTTTCGGGACTACCCAACGTACAAAATCAATATTGACTCTTTAAAAATTGAGTTGAGCAAAAAGCCCGCTGAATCAATCGAAGGAATTTATCACTATGACAAATTTTACACGGTTGGTCTTTTCAAAAATGAAGACAAAGAATATATTGGCGTTATATTGAATTCTGATATTAGCTTGTGGGTAGAAGGGCAGATTGCTATCCATCTATATGAGACTACTCCCGATCTTTATAAAGCAATTTATGGGCATCCCTCATTCAAGCACTTTATCCTCCAACCGGTAGAGAAATACCAAAATCAATCGTTGGTGAACTCTTATTTCTATGGATCTTACTCTCAAAGTATTTATGTAAAACAATTGCGACAAACTGACTATATTAACTTATCCAAAAGGTCTTCCAAATTTGAACTCAAAAACATAAACCACGATGTTCGATATATATTAATCCAATCGTTTCAAACCAATACTAGCACGGTACAGACTTCCAAACAGTTTTATGATTCTATCAAAACTTTGCTAACAGCACCGCATCTGATTTTGGATTTAAGAAACAATGAAGGTGGTGCGGACAAGGAGATGAAAAAATATCTCAAGCTTTTAAAAGAATATGTCAAAAATGGACATTTGTATGTGCTTGTGAATAACGGAACTTTAAGTCAAGCAGAGATTTTTGCTTTGAAATTGAAGCAGCTTAAGAATGTTTCCATCCTTGGACAACAAACAAAAGGAATGCTGTCCTATGGGAGCAATTATGGCAAATGGGAAAGACTGCCAAGTGGAAGGTTTGGGATTTACCCAACAGACATGAATAATGGTTCAACACTTTTGCAGTATGAAGATTCTGGAATAATCCCAGACATTGCTCTAGGGAATGACAAAGATTGGTTAGATCAAGTAGTTGAAATCTTAGGGATAAAGTAAAGCGTGCAACAGGAAGCTTTGTGCAAGTGGGGTACGACACTGTTACTTCATCTAAGTGCAAACATTGGCTGTAGTTCCAGCGTGGCAAACAACATCGGCAACAGAGTAAATAGTGAACTTTGATTTATAAATTGAGCAGCGGTTATGGGCAGACGGAATGCTATTTCCCCACCTGCACAAAGCCGTGTTCGTTGGTGACAATTTTTAACGACCCTACGATTTTAAAAAAGTATCATCCGACAAAACTCAATGGAAGAAACGACACACAAAAGAAAATACAATGTTTCACTTCTTATAATGCTGTTCTGCATTTTTTGTTTTACAATGAGCCATTCAAAACACATGGTATAAAAATGGAGGGAACAATTTACATGAATTATTAACTAAGCAGGACATGTTAATCAGAAGAAGAAAAGGCGCGCCCAGAACAACCAAGTCCAGACACAATGAAGAAATATCCCAATCTTATTCGGGAGCTGGTTATCGCCATTCGGAACAACTCTGGGTTGCAGACATTACTTACATCTGTGTGGGTTGTGATTTTAATTATCTCTCACTTATTACAGATGCTCATTCAAAGAAAATTATCGGCTACCATCTACATCCAAAATTGTCCGCTGAAAGAAGTCTTATAGCACTTGATATGGCGCTTAAAAGCAGAACCAGGTTCTTGCCGGATTTAACCCTGTTGCAGGTGCACCGAAAGCAAGCATTAATTATATATTGTTTGATGAACAGTTCGGGCCGGTGAGCACGCCAAGTGCCTTTGGATTTAAAAATGTAATAGCCCGGATGCAACTGCAATTTAGCAAATTGTTTACAGCATTCTCATGCATGGAGAGCATGCAATTAAAGGTCATTCTTCATAGTAAATTTGTATGTTCCGAGCGCTTTGTTAAGATTTATCACGAATAGTTTAATATTAGGCGATTAAGTATATTTGTTCCCTCAATATCCATTTTATGAAAGGCCTTTCTTCTGTAGACAGTACAGCTAATGTTATCGGGCATTTTGAAAAAGTTTCACAGATCGTACAGAATAAACTGGGCATGCGTACGGAACTGATTGAAGCCTTTGAGATCTACAATAAACTTATTGAAGTAAACCATAAGCTTAAAGAATCAGAGAATTTGCTTAAGACTAATATTGAAGATATTAAACAATATTCACGGAACAACTAATTTAGGCTGAACAGCAACTTCTGCAATTGCAATCGAGTTTACCAGCAGTATAAATCATTTCAATATTAACAGTGTTGTGGCCAGTAAGCAATGGTATCCCGGTTTGTGCATTCTATCTGCCAAAGGCTTGAATGATTTTTGTCAATTAGGTATTATTTTTAAATTTATAATACGTGTCTCAGTCCTCTATAAAATTCCAGATTTTTCAAATGCATCTTTCCGCTTAAGGCAATGGACAACAAAGCCTGTTACCTTTGCGCCCATTTGTTGTTAAGCTTTTACTACCTGATATTAGGTAAGAGGTAAAAAATCAGCAGAATGGCACCAAGCACTATGCCCAGTGTTACCAAAACAGAGAGCCAGCGGGACGGAAAATAAGCGTTACTATTAAGTTGCTTTTCTATATTCCGGTAGCGGATATAAGCAAATGTTGTCATGAGGGCGCCTAAAGCAACCATTGTCACTCCAATTACGGCAGAATAACCTTTGCCTGGTACTGGAACCTCTTCTCCAAGGGCGGCTGTGATTTGCCGTATAAAAAGCGCAAACTTCACAATGACAAAACCAAAACCCATTAGCGCAATGCTGGTTCGTATCCAGGCTAAAAACGTCCGTTCATTAGCAAGATAATCAGCGGGCCCGGCAGCCTTTTGATTTCTGTTTTCGCTTGTATCCATTAAGACTTTTTATTAAAGTTGCAAGCTTTTGATACGACCTGCAAATAAGATTGTATGAAAACCCAAAAATACACCGGCCGGAATATTCAAAGTATTCATCAGGCTGTATGAACTGTCACTGCAATGCTTTCATTATTTTTCTTCCACGTATCCGGAAAAATAACCATTGAACATCTAGCAAACGCACCTTTATCTTCCGGTAAAATTTTTTCGGGTTAATTTTATATACATGAAGCGTTCCGGTGCTGCTGATCTTCCCTTGCATTATGGATATGTGCCCAAATGGCTGGCAGAACGTATGGGTAAATTGGGGCTTGCTATTACTGAGGCGATCCTTACAGAATATGGAAAAGATGCTTTTCTGCAAAAAATAGCTGATCCGTTTTGGTTTCAGAGCTTAGGTGCGGTCATGGGTATGGATTGGCATTCATCAGGCATTACAACTTCTGTTATGGGCGCTTTAAAAAGAGCCGTCAATCCAAATTCAAAAACATTGGGCATTTATATCTGTGGCGGCAAAGGAAAATTTTCTAAAGAAACGCCGGCAGAATTATTAAAGATCGCAGGTGCAACAGGGCTTGATGGCAATATGTTAGTGCATAACAGCAAATTAAGCGCAAAGGTTGATAACACTGCTATACAGGACGGCTTTCAGTTATACACGCATAATTTTATTGTAAGTGATGAAGGCTCATGGTCTGTTGTGCAGCAGGGTATGGACGCCGAAAGTAAAACAGCGAGACGTTATCACTGGCATTCTGATAACATCACCTCATTTACGGAAGAGCCACATACCGGTATTTGCGGGATAAACCAGGGCGTAATACTTAACTTAACGGCCAGGGAAGCCTCCGGTGCCAGGCAGCATATTTTACAATTTGCAACACATGAACCCGGATTCGTTATAAAAGAATTTCAGCGATTGGTTATGCCGTCACATCATCATGTAACAGCAGGAGATGTAAATTTAAAAAGGCTGGGCAGCATATTATGGCTGGCCCATGAGCGTTCACCAAAAGACTTTGAAGATCTATTAATGTTGGAAGGTGTTGGCCCGAGAACTATTCAATCGTTAACGTTGGTAAGTGAGGTAATTCATGGCACACCGTCAAGGTTTAAAGACCCTGCCCGGTATTCGTTTGCACATGGTGGTAAAGATGGTCATCCTTTTCCTGTGCCAACAAAAGTGTACGATGAAACGATCAATATATTACAAACTGCCGTACAGAAATCAAAGCTGGGCAACACGGAAAAATCAGACGCCATAAAGAAGTTGCACACAATTGCTGCTAATGCGGAAAAAGATTTTATTGCTGAACAAGCTAACTTTAATGCACTCATTGAAAAAGAACGAAACGAAAGCTGGATGCATGGTGGCAAAACGGTGTTCGGTGATGCCAGGTCTCCGGCAGCATTACAGGGCGTTAAACAATTGAAACTATTTTAAAAATAAATGTTTTGCATAGTTTAGAAGCTATTGTTGATTTTAACAGGACCAGATGCGCTATTTGCGAATCAACAGATTACTCAATTAACCGCTTTGGACATTATACAAGCATAAACCGGAAGCTACTTTAATTAAGCAAGTGTGCAGTGATTCTTTTTGAATCCACTTCACAGTTTTTGTTATATAAATTGCGCATTTAAAGTAAGGCTGTTATCTTTTACTTTTCGCTTTTGCAGTTTTTGCTTTTTGGGAAGAAGCTGATTTTGCCTTTTTAACGGGAGCGGCTTTTACCTTTTTGGGAGATGACTTTTTAGGGGTTGCCTTGCCTGCTGCCTGTACAGTTTTCGGCTTTACAGCTTTTTTGGCAGAGCTTTCTGTTTCTGCCTGGAGATTTACTTTTGATAAAGCAATTTTAGTTAGAGAATCATCAGCTGCATATTCTTCCTTAAGGGTTTCTTCAAGCAGCATTGCCACTTTCGGCAATTGTAATTGCATTGCAAAAGCTTTGGCCGTGCCGTAGCTGCTTATTTCATAATGTTCAATTTTTTGCGCAGCCGCAATGATGGCAGCATCCAGAACTTCCGGTTGCATATCTTCTTTTAGCAACGAGTTGCCTTCTTTCACCAAACCTTCCATTGCCTTGCAATGTTCTTCTCCTTCACTGCTTTGGAAAAGATTTGCAAAAAAACCTTTGCTTTTTGGTGCAATTTTTTTTTCACCTAAAAACTTCTGGATTGTATTAAGCCGTTCCTTTTGCTTTTTAGTCACAGAAAGATGCTCAGTCAAAGCCATTTTTAAATCAGCATTTGTTGCTGCATCAATTAATTCAGGCAATGATTTTATGATCTGTGTTTCGGCAGAATACAAATCTTTTAACTCGTGTTTTAAAAGCGCTTCAAGTGTATCAATTGTTGGCATAAAAGAAATTTTAAAATTAGAAGGAAATGATAACAAAATGTAAGCCTGATTTTACATTAATTAATGAATGTTAGTTGCATAGCTATAATTCTTTGCATTTTCATAATACAATGACCGTTATTAGCGGCTCAACCACAATGATCTGCTTTTGTTGACTGTATGGTGAATAAAACAAAATCTCAGAAAGAATTTTATGGCCACAGAGAAGCCGTTTTTCCGGGTGAGGATATTGCATTGGGAATACTAAAGATAGCTATGCCTCTACACTGTTTGCAGATTCTTCCGGCGTTCAGAACAGCCCTGATAACTGGCGGGAATAAAATTTAATTGGCTATATTAAGCTTACCTATTGTCGGCTTTTGGTAGCATGGCTTTTCCGGGTTCCTGGTTTAGCGCTTTCAGTATTTTGCGGATAAGGCCGGTTCTTACCGCAGCAGCATCTTTTGGGTCTACGAGGTATATCAATAAAACCTCCACCCACGTATTGGCATTAATTCTGAAATTGATAAAAGGATATTCTTTTACTTCCAATTCATTCACGGGTGTTTCGCTAATGAGTTCACGAAGTTGCTGAACGCTGACTTCCATGCCGTTACCCATTTCTGCCTTTGCAATCTGCCTGATCGTCGTTTCTATCCAGTCAAGATCACTTTGATAGGCTACATGAAAAGGAATTTCATTCCAGATGTATGGAAATTTTTTCCATGAATAATTATAAATCTCATTCTGGAAAACCAGGCTGTTTGGGAAACGGATTAAACGACCGCTGGGCAAGTCATTTGTCATGTAATTGCCCGCAAATTCCCAAAGCGTGGTATCAAAATAATTGATCTCCACCACGTCTCCCGTAAATTGAGCTACCTGTATCCTGTCACCCACTTTATAAGGCGTTCTGATGACAATGTAAAACCAGCCGATTAAAGAAGCAACCGGCGTTTGAAAAGCAAAACCCAGCAGCAGCGAAATTAAGCCCAGTGAAACAGCGGCCGTGTACCAATCGGAATTCAGGTAAGAAATAAAAATAAAAACAATGATCAATACACTCAATAGTTTTATCAGCCTTGTAATATTATATTGAATTGCCTGTGTGTGGGAACGCCTTGCTACAATGCCCTGTATAATTCTTGATATAGTCAGAACGCCAAAACCCGTTGCAGCAGCAAGCAGCAGGCGCATCAGCAAGATGTGGTAATTACCAATAACTGTAAATGTTTTTGTGCGGAATAAAAAATACAATAGCAGGCATGCCAGCCCCAGCAACAAATAAGAGCCTATCCATAACTTTTGTTTTACAGGATTGTGCGCTGTTTTAATTTCTTTACGTTCCTGTTTATATGCGGTAGTATTCTTAATATCCACATAGCAAAGCCTGCAAAGCTTATACCCAACCTCAAGAAGCAGAGAAAAATATATATTCCATCAATCCCAGCCAGAGGCTTTTGTATTGAGGACACTTGCTACACTTTTTAATATTAATGATTACGATATTGTGTAAATAATTTCCACCTCCTTATCAAATCATGTAGCAGTATTAACAGGCAGACAGGTATTTATTATAGAATGAATAAAAGGGAGCACTTATCAAAAGAGCCATCAAACAATACAGGCAAATGGATTTCAAGTATTACCTGTAGGTCGGCTGCCTCATCCATCAGGCACATTCGATGCTTGAAAATAACACATTACACACAAGCATGTTATTCATCTGCAGACGACTTAAATTTCTTTATTTCTACTTTACGCTTTTCAACCAAAAGAGTAAATGTAACTTCTTTCCCCCGGCCATTGAACAGATCAATATTTTCAACAGGATGCTCACAAACATATTTTTCGGGAAGGGTGCTTGTTTGTAACTCCAGGCTATAACTGTTCGATGGTAGGCATAAAGAAAATTCGTCCCGCTGATTGGTTTTAGTTTCAAAACGGCAGCCTGACAGACAGTTTAAAAACGGATTAAAGTTTATTGAAATCAGTAATATAAACCTTACTTCTACCCCTAACCCCACAGCACCAGGGCTAACTGGCGCTACTACAGCGCTCTCTCTAAGCAATCAAAACATCATTGTTTCCACCAATCCTACGCTCTCCCAAAACGTTAACCTGAAGTATTTTACACAGCCTGGCAATGCTGCTTTCGTGAATACTTCGGCTGGCACTTACAGTACTACATTAACTTATGCCATTACAGCGCCCTGAGGAAATGATTTAAGCTTTCTGTAGTGGCATGCGGCTAAACAAGACGACCCCGGTCTTTAAATATCTTTTCGATGTGCAACAATAAAAGCTCTGCATACTAACCAAACAACCTGCCTGTTTCGCGATTGGACATCACCCATCGCGTTCGAATTATTATGCTAACTTCATTTGAATGTAAAGGTTGAATGATTTGATGAATTACCGTTTTTCTCTCATTGTTCTTTTTTGTTTTTTACGTTAAGAGTCTTTTACCCAAATCAAGATCGATTGAATTATTGTTTTTAATTTCCAAAAAATATTTCGTCTGCCAGTTTTGGGTTCTCTAATTCCGCGTTTTCCATTAATGGGTGCAACCATGCAAGATTATTATGAACATCATGTGCCCAAAACCAGCCGCAGGATTGGTGCCAGGATCAATCTCACTTTTAGAAAATAGCGAAGGGTTGCACCGCATCCTGAAAATAATATATGTTTCGGCATTGGTGGTAGTTTCTGCCCGTTTAAAAGTAAAAACATTATTCTGCTCTCAAACTCGTCACAGGATTTGCAATCGCTGCTTTTATTGATTGAAAACTTACTGTTGCAAACGCAATAACCACGGCGATCATGCCCGCCAAAGCAAACGCGGTCCACCCCAGGTTAACCCGGTAAGCAAAACCTTCTAACCATTTATGCATGCCAACCCATGCGATGGGCACCGCAATAACAAAAGCGATCAGTACAAGCGTTAGAAAATCTTTCGATAGCAGGTTTACAATATTTGATACAGAGGCACCCATTACTTTACGCACACCGATTTCTTTCGTGCGCTGCATAGTGCTATAAGATGCGAGACCTAACAAACCCAGGCAGGAAATAAAAATTGCCAGTATAGCAAAGTTTAAAAAAAGATTCCCAAAACGTACTTCGCTTTTATATTGCCTGTCAAAAAATTCGTCTAAAAAGTAATAACTGAATGGGCGGTTAGGCATTAATTGTTTCCATTTATTTTCTATGGAAGAGACTGTTTTTTTGTAGTTACCGGATGAAAGCTTTACAGCCACAAGATTGCAGCCGCCGGGCTCTATGCGCATGCTTAACGGCTTTATATCCTGTTGCAACGAACGAAAATGAAAATCTTTCATCACACCAATAATTTTCCCTTCCCTTCCCCACTGGCTGAATTTTTTACCGATGGCATCCTTCGGGTTTTTATAGCCGAACATTTTTACCGCAGCCTCATTTAAAACCATCGCCTGTGTGGTATCGGTTCCAAAGTCTTTAGAGAAACCCCGCCCGGCAATCATCTGTATCTGGAATTGCCCGATGTAGTCAAAGTCAACAAAGTATAAATCAAGATTGGCGATTTGCATATCGCCTTTTACATTTTCTATCTGCGAGTAAGCACCCGGATTACCGCCACCGGGAACACTTCCCGTCAACGAAACAGACTTAACATCAGGTATATCTTTTACAGACTGTGCGAATGTATTTTTTGCAGGATCACCGTATGTATCAATGATCATCATCTGGTTCTTATTAAAACCCAGGTCCTGGTTGCGCATGTATTGCATTTGATTATACACCACAATCGTTGATATGATGAGTGCGATGGAAATGGTAAACTGCGTTACTACCAGCCCTTTTCTTAATAAAATGCCACGGGTGCCCGTTGCAAACCTTCCTTTTAATACAGCGACCGGTTTATAAGATGAAAGCACTACAGCCGGATAAAAGCCTGCCAGGAATCCTATGATACAACTCGCTATGAACAGGTACAGAACATAAAGCGGCTGCGAGAAAATACCGGTACTGATAGTCTTGCCGGCAAGCTGGTTAAACAATGGAAGCAGCAACACGGAAAATAAGACGGAAAGCACAAAAGCGATAAAACAGAGAATGACAGATTCTCCAATAAATTGCAGCCGTAATTGATGCTTTTCTGCTCCCACCACTTTTCTTATACCCACTTCTTTTGCCCGTTCGGCGGAACGGGCGGTAGTGAGGTTTATAAAATTTATACAAGCAATGAGCAGTATAAATACGGCGATAATTGAGAATATATAAACGTTATTGATGTTACCTGTTTTGTTATCGCCACGTGTGGAATGCAGGTACACATATCTTAATGGCTCTAGCAATAAGGTGGGGTACATTTGCAACTGCTTCATTTCTGTTCCATTGCGGCGTTCTAAAAAAGCAGGCAGCTTTTTCTCCAGCGCTTTGGCATTTGTATTGGGTTTGAGCAACAGGTAGGCAGAGGCACCATAATTGCCCCACTGGCTATCCAGGCCTGCATTGAATTTTTGGGTAATTGTACTCATTGACAATACTACGTCGCCTTTTATCTGCGAGTTCTCCGGCATATCTTTCATTACGCCGGTAACAGTGGCGGGCAGGCCATCTCCTGTAATTAATAAGGTTTGCCCCACAGGGTCGGTTTTCCCAAAATATTTTTTAGCTGCCGTTTCGGTAAATACTACACTAAACGGTTCCTTTAATGCGGTATTGGGATTGCCCTTTAATAATTTAAAATCAAACACCTTAAAAAAAGCCGAATCAGCCCACATAGCATTGTCCTCCTGGAATTTGATATTGCCTTTTCTTATCAATACATTGTCTCCACCCGCAATCCTTACAAACTGTTCAACTTCCGGAAATTCATCTTTTGCATTGGGTGGAACTGCCCATGATGGACCTCCTGCATGCAAAGTTTCGGTTGGTGTCTTTATATCACAAACAATCCGGTAAATGCGATCTGCTTTGGAGTTAAAAGCATCGTAACTCAATTCAAATTTTACATATAAAAAAATGAGGAAGCAGGCGGTTAATCCAACCGTCAGGCCTAAAATATTCAGCAACGAAAAAGCTTTATGTTTCCATAAATTACGAAAAGCAGTCTTGAAATAATTTTTAAACATTTATATTGGTTTATGAAGTAAAGTTAGCCGGATAAAAATCTGCGTATGAAATTCCAATAAAGCTTTAACCCTCTACGATTGAAGTCCTTTTATAGAAAATTGCCACAACGAATATGCCAATGCCGAAGCCACCACGCAAACTTCATTTTTGAAGAGTAAAAGCATTAAAAAAATGTCCGGAATCGGACGATTTTTTGTACGCAGATGAACATTTAGATTGGGCAGTGCAAAAACATTACAAATGGAATTTGCGCATTGTGGACCATTTAGATTAATATTTTGTTCTTTGCTGTTACCATTACAGAAATTATCACCTTCAAATGATAAAGGCCACCTGGAAAGGCGGCGCGTTGAATATACTGCTTGTAAAACATATCGTTGACCTATTGGCATCCGGATTTAGCAGAAGGAATGTTCTAAGACTATAATCGTTTACATCTTCTTCTATTGTTATCCAACCATGATCGCCACCATGAGTTGTGAATTGCTGCGCATAATAATTTACCGGGAAGATAGCATCGTATTGCAGAGAAGAGTTACGGGGAAAGTCTTGCAAAACGGCACGGCTATTCAATTAAGAATTAAAATTACGAGATCCAATTTCGCTCAACCATTATTGTTAGTGAATCAACAAATAAGTCTGTTTTTTATTTTCACATTTTCCAATTTTCCAATTTTCACATTCTTTCATCAATACATTAGCACATCAGCTAATTAACTACTCACTTCTCAAACTCTTCACCGGGTTTGCCACCGCCGCTTTTATTGCCTGGAAGCTAATGGTAAATGCAGTTATAAAAACCACTAATGCAGTTGCTAACACAAACATCCACCAGCTAATATTTATTTTATAAGCATAATTATTCAGCCAACTGTTCATGGCCCACCACGCAACAGGTGATGCAATGAGAACAGCGACTATTACGAGTTTAAAAAGGTCGGTGGAAAGTAATTGTATGATACTGCTTACTGAAGCGCCCAACACTTTGCGAATACCAATTTCTTTCGTTCGCTGTTCGGCTGTAAACATGATTAATCCCAATAAACCCAAACAGGAAATAAAGATGGCTAAGCCTGCGAAAATGTTAGATAATTTTCCTATTACCTGTTCGGCCTGGTATAATTTCCAGTACTCTTTATCCATAAAAAAATAAGTAACAGGAAATGCAGGGTTTAATTCTTTGCAAATCCTTTCAATACCTGCAAGTGTTTCTTTGGTTTTGCCGGCTTCTATACGCAACAATATGCTTCCATGAGTATCGTATTCAGCAAATCGTAAAATCATTGGTTGTATCTGTTCGTGCAGTGACCTGAAATTGAAATCTTTTATAACGCCGATAATTTTGCCTTTGTGCCCGTTTACTGTTATGAATTTTCCTACAGGGTTTTTATAGTTTATATCTCTTACTGCTGTTTCGTTCAGTATGTATCCATCTTTATCTGTTGTAAAACTTTTATAAAAATCGCGACCATCAGCCATGCTCAATTTCATGGTGCGTACAAAATCATAACCTATGCCCTGGTGCTCGAAAGAAATTTTAGTGTCTGGTTGCCTTCCTTCCCAATCAACACCGGTTGTTTGCTGGTCTAAATCACTTGGGTCGTCAGAAATACGGCTAATGCTTTGTATGCCGCTCAATTTTTCAGCTTCTGTTTTAAAGGTTGAATATTTCGTTACCAGGTCACCTTCCAACGGAACATAAACAAGGTTGTCTTTATCGTAACCAATGTTTTTAGCTTGAATAAAGCTTATTTGTCTTGAGACTACAATCGTTCCTGTAATCAACACAAAAGAAAGAACAAACTGAAACACCACTAAACCTTTGCGAAACCATACTGCACCTGTGCTTAGCTTTGCTGTTCCTTTTAAAACTTTTACAGGATTAAAAGAAGATAAATACCATGCGGGATAAATACCAGATATAAATGCTGTGATTAACGTAATAGCAAACACCTGCAGCCAGAATGAAAGTTCATGAAACGGCAATTGCATTTGTCTTTGTGTTACTTCATTAAACAACGGAAGTAATAATATCATTAACAATAAACCGATGGTAACTGCAAAAGTAGTAAGCAGCAAAGATTCGCTGATGAACTGGCGGATTAATGAAAAACGAACGGCGCCAATGGCTTTACGCACGCCAACTTCTTTTGCTCTTTTAACCGAGCGGGCAGTTGTAAGATTCATAAAATTGATGCAGGCAATCAGCAAAATGAAAATAGCTATAATGCTGAAAAGATTGACATATTCAATTCGCCCTCCTGCTACTTTTCCTTCTTCAAAATGATTGTGTAAATACACTTCATCAAATTTTTGAAGACCTAATTGTATGTGATAGGCATCATTTTGGTCTTTGTTATATGTGTCTAAAAAATGAGTAAACTTTTTATCAACAAGGGCTGCATTTGCATTAGGAGATAAAAGCACAAAACACTGCGGACCTGAATTGCCCCACTCTTTCATCCAGGGCCGTTCATCGAGAAAGGCTTCCCAGCTAATTACATAATCAAACCGGCGTGATACATTTTGTGGCAAATCTTTAAATACAGCAGTAATAATAAAATCTTTTTTATTGTTGAAACGTATCGTTTTTCCTATTGCATTTTCAGGTGTTCCAAAAAAATTCTTTGCTGTTTTTTCTGAGACAGCCATACTT